>CAIQEX010000685.1 GCA_903870955.1 uncultured beta proteobacterium | reverse complement strand
GCCGGGGAAATCACCTCCAGACCTTCCACGGCCGACAACACCGAGATGGCCGGCGTAATGACGCCATCACCGTAAAACAGGCAAGTGCCGAACACCCCCACCAGCAGCAGCACACGGCGCAGTTGCGGTCGGTCTTTCACCGATTGTGAAGCCAGTGCCAACATGGCCACCAATCCACCTTCGCCATGGTTGTCGGCACGCAGCACCAGCACGACGTACTTGAGGGAAACAATGACGGTAAGAGTCCAAAAGAAGATGGAGAGGATGCCGTAGACGTTGGCTTCGGTAAACGGCACATGACCGGATCCAAAAACCTCTTTCATGGCATACAGCACGCTGGTGCCGATATCCCCGTAAACCACACCGATGGCGCCCAGGGTAAGCGCAGCTAAAGACGATTTTGATGCTGACACGAGTTATGCCGACCAATCCATCAGCCGGCGTCCATTCTGTTCGGGAGCGCTATTTTGCGCCCGGTCAAGCCAAGTGCAAGCCTTGATTGTTCAAATATTTGCGCCCGGAAACCCGTGTTGCAGCGCAGCAACTGGGCTTGTGCCCGACCCTGCCAAGTGTTATGCGGACAATCCGGCGCCGTGCCTAGTCGTAGCGTTCGGCTTCCGGGTCGGTGGATTCGAGCTCGTAGCTGGCCGCCAGCATGGCCAGGCGGCCAATCACGCCGTACATATAGAAGCGGTTGGGGGCGCTGGCACCCGGGCGCACACCAGGCTGAGGCAAATGGGTACTCTGGTCAAAGGCCAGCGGCACAAAGCTGGAGCCCGGCGCATTCAGGTCTTCGTCGATGCCGAGTTCGGCATGAATACGGTAGAAACCACCCACCACGTAGCGGTCCATCATGTAAACAACGGGTTCGGCGACGGCATCATTCATGCGCTCCAGCGTCAGTACGCCTTCCTGCAAAATGAGTTCCTGCGAACCCTGAAACGGATTGCCCTTCACCGCGCAGGCCTTTTTGGCCAACGCCGGTACGTCCTTGGCGTCACGCACAGACATCAGACCGGCACTACCACCCAGGTTATCGGCCTTGACCACGACAAAGGCCTTCTCCTTGATGCCGTACTCCTTGTATTTTTTCTTCACTTTGGCCAACAAGGTGTCCACCCGCGCCTGCAAAGCTTCAATGCCATCGTCAGAACCCAGATCCACGCCACCGCAACGGTCAAACATGGGATTGATCAGCCAGGGGTCGACGCCAATCAGCTTGCCAAAGCGTTTGGCAACTTCTTCGTAGGTTTTGAAATGGGTGCTGCGCCGGCGCGTGCTCCAACTGGCATGCAAGGGCGGCAGCAAATACTGCTCATTCAAGTCTTCCAGAATGCCCGGCACGCCGGCCACCAGATCGTTGTTCAGCAAAATCGTGCAGGGGTCAAAATCCTTCACCCCCACGCGGCCTTTGGTGCGAATCACGGGTTCGAGCGTCAAGGTCTCGCCGTCGGGTAGCTTCAGGGTCGTGGCTTTCTTCAGGTCCGGGTTGATTGACCCGAGACGCACGTTTAAACCAGCCATGTGGAAGATGCGACGCATCTGGGCCAGGTTGCTGAGGTAAAACGTGCTGCGCACATCATTTTCCGGAATGATCAGCAGGTTACGGGCTTCCGGGCAAATCTTCTCAATCGCCGCCATCGCCGCTTGCACGGCCAATGGCAACATCGACGGCGTCAGGTTGTGCCAGCCCCGTGGAAAGAGGTCAGTGTCTACCGGGGCCAGTTTGAAACCCGCGTTGCGCACATCCACCGAGCAATAAAACGGCGGTGTGTGCTCCATCCACTCCAGGCGAAACCAGCGCTCGATCGCCGGCATGGAATCCAGCACGCGCTGTTCCAATTCGTTGATAGGGCCAGTGAGAGCGGTGACGAGATGCGGAACCATGCGGAGCTTTCAGAAAATGCGGTGTGTTGTGAAACCGGGGCAGCGCTAATAGGTGGAGGCAATCCCGGCCGTTTCAAGCGGGCTTTACTTGCGCACTTCGCCTTCGCCCAGCACCACGTATTTCAGTGAGGTCAAGCCTTCGATGCCGACCGGCCCACGGGCATGGAACTTGTCCGTGCTGATGCCGATTTCGGCACCCAGACCATACTCAAAACCATCGGCAAAGCGGGTGCTGGTGTTGACCATGACACTGGCAGAGTCGACCTCGCGCAGAAAGCGCTGGGCATGCATGTGGTCGCGCGTCAGGATGGCGTCGGTATGGTGGCTGCTGTAACGGTTGATATGGGCAATGGCTTCGTCCAGCCCCGACACCACCTTGACGCTGATGATGGGTGCCAGATATTCCTCGTACCAATCCTGCTCGGTTGCGTCCGCCAATTGCGCGCCGGACACAGTTTGCAGAATGGCACGGCCTTCGGCGCAGACGCGCATCTCCACGCCCTTGTCGGCATACACCTTGCCGATCAGCGGCAGGAATTCTGCCGCCACGCCACGCGCCACCAGCAGGCCTTCGGTGGCATTGCAGGGGCTGTATTTGTTGGTCTTGGCGTTGTCCGCCACGGTCACCGCCATGGCGATATCGCAGGGGTCGTCCACATAGGTGTGGCAGTTGCCGTCCAGGTGCTTGATGACGGGCACCTTGGCGTCGCGGCTGATGCGCTCGATCAGGCCTTTGCCACCGCGCGGGATGATGACGTCCACAAACTGCGGCATGGCAATGAGTTGGCCCACCACTTCGCGGTCGGTGGTCTGCACCAGTTGCACGGCATCCGCCGGAAGGCCACTTTCCAACAGCGCCTGTTGCACCAATCGGGCCAGCGCCTTGTTGGAGTCGATGGCCTCGGAACCGCCGCGCAGAATGCAGGCGTTGCCGCTCTTGATCGACAGGCTGGCCGCCTCGATGGTGACATTCGGGCGGCTCTCGAAAATCATGCCGAACACGCCAATCGGGACGCGCATCTGACCCACGCGGATGCCGCTGGGCTGCTGCTTCATGCCAATGATTTCGCCAATCACATCGGCCATGGCCGCCAGTTGCTCGCACCCTTCGGCGCAGGTTTCCAGCACCTTCGGGCTCAATTTGAGCCGGTCCACCATGGGTGCTGCCAGGCCGGCGGCCACGGCACGTTCCAGGTCTTTGGTGTTGTCGACCTGCAAAGCCTGGATGTTTTCTCTCAGCAGGGACGCCAGACGGCGCAGGGCCTTGTTCTTGACGGCCGTAGAGGCGGCGGCCATCAGGGCCGAAGCGTTTTTGGCCTGCAGACCCAGGGTTTGGGTGTATTCGGAAATATTCAGGGCGTTCATAAAGTGATTTTGGCAGAAGCGGGACGCGTCCGGCACTGGACGTTGCACGTTCTTTGATAGACCATTGCGAAAGCGCACCCTGCAACGCACATTCAACATTTATTTACGGAAAATTGCATGTTTACCTACGTGTGTCTGGGCACCAACAACCTTGAGCGCGCCGGGCGCTTTTATGACGCCGCACTGGCTCCGCTGGGCCTCGTCCGTTGTGTCACTGAATTCGACGAGCCGGAAAGTTTGATTGGCTGGGGCAGCTATACCAACGAGGGCCAGCAGGAACTGGCCCTTTGGCTAGGCAAACCTTTTGACGGGCAAGCCGCCTCCGTGGGCAACGGCACGATGGTGGCGTTCAAGGCAAAAAATTGGGCGCAGGTCGACGCTTTTCACGCCCAAGCGCTGCTGCACGGTGGCAGCTCGGAAGGTGCGCCCGGGCTGCGACCGCAATACAACCCGGACTTTTACGCGGCCTATGTGCGGGATCCGGATGGCAACAAGCTGGCCGCCGTATGCCGTGGCTTCACGACCAAAGAACAAAGTGATGCATCGGCCTAGGTTTTGCCGCCGAGCCGCCCCAAGGCGCAACGCTTACCCCTTGGGGGGTGGGAAGCCACAGGTAGTGGGCGACCGTCGGGCTGCTCTCGGCAGATAGATTAATTTGCAACGTTCGCGATTTCAAACTCTTGAGTACCCCACCATGATTCAACTCTACCAATTCGCCCCCGCCTTTGGCCTGCCCAATGCCAGCCCGTTTTGCATGAAACTGGAAACCTATTTGCGCATGGCCGGGCTGCCGTTTGAAATTCCGCGCTTCAAGCTGCAACAGCTGCAGGGGGCGCCCAAGGGCAAGATGCCGTACATCACCGATGGCGGCCGTACCGTGTCTGACAGCAGCCAAATCATCGACTACCTTAAAACCACCTATGGCGATCCATTGGACAGTTGGATGGATGCAGAGCAGAGTGCCGTGGCGCTGGCCTGGCAACGTCTGTTGGAAGAGCACCTGTACTGGGCGGTGCTCTTTACGCGCTGGGTGGAGCCCGAGGGTTGGGCACTGACGCGTCCCGCCTTTTTCGCCGGGATGTCTGCCCCGCTGTGCTGGATCGTGCCACCACTGGCGCGGCGCGGCATGGCCAGGGAATTGAATGGCCACGGCATGGGTCGCCATAGCCGCGAAGAGATTTATGCCTTGGGCTGTCGCGACCTGACCGCGCTGGCCGACTTTTTGGGAGACAAACCCTATCTGATGGGTGAGCAACCCTGCTCGCTGGACGCTGTGGCCTACGGATTTCTGGCCAATCTGCTGTGGGTGCCGCTGGAGTCGGCGCTCAAGCACCATGCCCAGACTTACCCGCATTTGGAGCGCTACTGCCAGCGCATGAAAAGCCGCTACTACCCCTGACGGGCACGCGGGATGGGCGCGGCCGGTGCGGCGCACAAGCCGCACAGTTGCAGTGCCAGCCGGTGCAAGGCCTGCCAGCCACTGGCGGGCCAATCGGGTTGCTTCAGGCCTTTGACAATGCCGTCTACCCGATGTGCAGACTGCAGCAGGTCTGCCAGCGCCGCAGCCGACAAGCGGGGCAGTACACGCTCGAAGAGGCGCTCTTTGTTGCCCCAGATGCGGTTCTCGCGCAGAGCCATCGGCAACGGGCGGCCTTGGCCCATGGCATCCTTTACGCGCTTCAACGCGCGTATATCTTCGGCCAGCGTGTAGTGCACCAGCACCTCGGCCTCACCTTCGGCCTGCAAGCCGTCGAGCATGCGCTGCACGCGCTCCGGTTGCCCGGCCAGCACAGCTTCGGACAACTTGAAGACGTCGTAGCGCGCCACATTGCCCACGGCACTTTCGATCTGCTCAAAACTCAGGACGCCACCCTTCAAGTCCGCCGGAAACAACAAGGCCAGCTTCTGGATTTCCTGGTGGGCGGCCAATAAATTGCCCTCCACCCGATCGGCAAAAAACTGCAGACTGCGCTGGCCGGGCTCGCCGGGTTCAACTTTCAAACCCACGCCGGCCAGACGCTGGGCAATCCATTGCGGCAGCACATTGCGCTCCACCGGCTGCACTTCCAAGGTGATGCCATAGCTCTCCAACGCGGCGAACCAGGCGCCGGTTTTGGTGGCCTTGTCCAGACGCGGCAACAGCACAACCGTCAGCACTTCTTCGTTGCCCTGCGCGGCTTGCGCCAACTGCTGCAGGGCCACGCTGCCGTCCTTGCCGGGCTTGCCGCTGGGAATGCGGATTTCAATAATCTGTTTGTCGGCGAACAGGCTCATGGAGCCACCCGCCGCCAGCACCGCGCTCCAGTCGAAGTGCGCACCGGTCACGGTGTGTGAGGAGCGTTCGCTAAAGCCCTGGGCCCGCGCGCAGGTGCGAATCGCATCCAGCGCCTCTTGCTGCAGCAGAGGTTCATCCCCGTGCAAGGTGTACAGGCTCTTTAGCCCACGCTGCAGGTGGTTGGCAATTTGGCCGGCCGAGATTTGCATGCTTGCCGCTATTCGGTGGCGGGCACAGACGCCGGCTTTGATGCCAGCGCAGCGGGCTTGAAAGCCGCCAGACGCCGCATCAGTTGCTGCACGATGTCACTTTGCATATCGCGGTACAAAAGCACCTCTTCGGCCTCTTTGGCCAGCACCGCGGACTCACTGAAACTGATGCTGCGATGCTGTTCGATGACCGATGGCGCGATCAGTTCATCCCCCTTGGGGCTGCGCAAGCGAAAGCTGATGCGCATGCGCAACTCATACTCACGCACCTGACCGGAGGCGTTCACGCCGACCACCAGCTTTTCGCGGTTTTCCTGCAGGATGTCCACAATGGCCTCAGGCAATTCACCCCCCTGCCCCGGTGCCACAGGCCGCACTTTGTCACCCAGGTAGCGTGCCAGATCACCTGCAACGCCCCCTGTTTTTTCTGGCGTAACGGCAATCGTGGCAAAGGGCAACACCTGACTGGTGCGCAGCTGGAAGCCACAACCAGCCAGCAGCGTGGCACCCAACAAGGCCAACACCAGGCGTCGTGGCAAGCTCATCGCCTAGACCACCACATTGACCAAACGGCCCGGCACCACGATCACCTTTTTGGCCTTGGCACCGGCCGCATGGCTGACAAACACCGGGCTGGCGAGGGCCGCTGCCTCGATCGTCGCCTTGTCGGCCGTTGCAGCCACCACGATCGAGCCACGCAATTTGCCATTGATCTGCAAAACCAGTTCGATCTCGTCCTGCACCAGGGCCTTGGCATCCACCTGAGGCCACGGTGCATCCAGCAAGTCGCCCAACTGCGTGGCGTAACCCAACTCGGACCACAAGGTGTGGGTCAAGTGGGGCGTGGCCGGATACAGGCAGCGCAACAAGATACCAAAGCCTTCAATCAAGGCCACTTGCAGGCCCGCGCTTTCCTTCGCTGCGGATTCGAGCGGCGACGGGCCGCCCCTAGCCGCGAGGGCCCCCTCGGGGGGCAGCGAGGACACGCCAGTGCCGAGCGTGGGGGCATAGCTCTCCAAAGCGTTAATCATCTTCATGGCGCCCGACACGACGGTGTTGTATTGCATGCGCTGGTAGTCGTAGTCCACCTGTTTGAGCACGGTGTGCATTTCCAGCCGCAAGGCCTTGGCTTCTTTGCCAAACTCGACGTCCTGCAGGCTTCCCGCATTGGACGCACCGGCGTTGGCCGAGGAAAAATCCATCGTCGAGAGCTTGTAGCCAAAGTTCCAGACCCGGCGCAGAAACCGGTAGCTGCCTTCCACGCCCGCGTCGTTCCACTCCAGCGTAGCCTCGGGTGGCGCGGTAAACATGGTGTACAGGCGTGCGGTGTCGGCGCCGTATTTCTCGATCAGGTCTTGTGGATCAACGCCGTTGTTCTTGGACTTGGACATCGTGCCCACGCCCTCATACTCAATCGCAGTGCCAACGGGCAGGCGGCCATCGCCACTGTCGGCCTCGTTCTTGAGCTTGGCACCGATGACCTTGCCGCTGTCATCCAACACATGCTCCACATCGGACGGCCAGAAATAGTCCTTGCCGCCCTTTTCCGTTCGGCGCGAATAGATGTGATTCAGCACCATGCCCTGGGTCAGCAGTTTGGTGAAGGGTTCGTCAATCTTGACCAGCCCCAGGTCACGCAT
>CAIQEX010000684.1 GCA_903870955.1 uncultured beta proteobacterium | reverse complement strand
CGAATTGGCTAAGATGGTACACCGGCAAGGCATCCAACCCGATGCTTCAAGACCACAGGAGATTTCGCTTATGCAGCAGTTCATTCGCCCGATTGTTAGGTCCGTATGGGTCAGGTCGTTTTTGCTTTCCCTGCTGGTGGCGTTGTTCTGCAGTTGTGCCAAGGTGAATGACACCGGCATGCGTCTGGTATCCACCAAGGTGGATGGTTATTTGATTGTCAACGCGCAACTGCTTGTGGGGACCGTGTTGCTGGTTCCGGACCGCACGGGGCGGGTGTCGTTCTCCGCTGAAAAGGGCGCCATAAGCGCCTGCAGCGGTAGCTGGCGTTACACCGCGACCAATGCCGGGGAGGCCGATGTTCGCTGCAACGATGGCACGCAGCTTAGCTTGCGGATCACGTTGTTGAGCGAAACCCGAGGCTATGGCTATGGCAGCACGGCGCAAGGGCCAAGCAGCCTGGTTTTCGGGCTATCCGAGCAGGATGCCAGTGCATTTTTGACCGTGCCTCCCGGAAAAACCCTGGCTATTGGTGCCGAAAGCGGCGCACTCGAATTGAACTAGCGCGCCGTTGCCACGCTGCTGCCCATCGCCCGTTACCCGTAACCCATCACCCGTCACCCGTCACCCGTCACCCGTGTTCGGCTGACTATTTGCCAAGCGCCGCAAGTGCCTCGGCCGCCTCTTTGACCAATGCGGGGCCCCGGTAAATCAAGCCGGTATAGATCTGCACCGCATCGGCTCCGGCCTGGACCTTGGAGACTGCGTCCTCGGCGCTCAGAATGCCACCCACACCGATGATGGGGAATTGACGCCCGAGTGCAGTGCGCAGTTGCGTGATCACCTGGTTGCTCATGTGCAGTACCGGTGCACCCGAAAGCCCGCCCGTTTCTTCCGCGTGGGGCAGACCTTTTACGGCGTCCCGGCTCAGTGTGGTGTTGGTGGCGATCACGCCCCAGGCATTGTTGACCTGGCCGCTGCCGTCGGTGCCGTAGCGTTTGAGGGTGGCGGCAATCACCGCGATTTGCTCGGCATCCAGATCCGGGGCGATCTTCAAAAAGATTGGCCGGCGCGCACCATGCCGCTGCGCCAGCAACTCGCGCCGCTCGGCAATGGCGCCCAGCAATGCGTCCAGCGCCGCGTCGCTCTGTAGCGAGCGCAGGTTCTTGGTATTGGGGCTGCTGATGTTGACCGTGATGTAGTCGGCATGGGGATAGACACCGTCCAGGCAGCGCAAATAGTCGTCTGTGGCGCTCTCAATCGGGGTGGCGGCGTTCTTGCCGATATTCAGTCCCAGCAACACAGAAGGGTGCTCGGCATGCCGCAGTGCCGACTTCTGCACGTTTTGCACAAAGGCATTGAGTCCGTGGTTGTTGAAACCCAGCCGGTTGATCAGCGCTTTGGCTTTCGGTAAGCGAAACATGCGCGGTTTGGGGTTGCCGTCTTGGGGCAGCGGCGTGACGGTTCCGACCTCGACAAATCCGAAGCCCATCGCACCCAGGCCATCAATGCAGCGCGCATTTTTGTCCAGCCCGGCGGCCATGCCGACGCGATTCGGAAATTTCAGGCCAGCCAGCATCAAAGGGTCTTCGATACGCGGGGTGCGGTAGGCCGCTACCAGCAGATTGCCCTGGGATGCGGCCAGTGCCGCGATGGTGAGGTCGTGGGCGACTTCCGGGTCCAGGCGAAACAATAAGGGACGGGCAAGACCATAAGGGACAAGAGCCATTGATAATTCCTGGGTACTTCGTTAACTACCTTGATTTTCCCCCATGAATACCTCAGCAACCCCATCCGCTTCCTCAAACACCGTTTTGACACAGGACGAACTTAAAACCCTGGTCGGCCAGGCCGCTTTGCAATATGTCGTGCCAGGTGAAATTGTGGGCGTGGGCACCGGCTCCACGGTGAACAAATTTATCGACGCACTGGCCAGCATGAAGGACCAGATCAAGGGTGCCGTGTCCAGCTCGGTTGCCAGCACCGAGCGCCTGTTGGCGCTGGGCATACCGGTGCTGGATTCCAACGACGTTGAGCATCTGTCGGTGTATATCGACGGTGCCGACGAGATTGACGGACAGGGCAATATGGTCAAAGGTGGCGGCGCGGCGCTGACGCGCGAAAAGATTGTGGCGGCTCAGTCAGCGCGTTTTGTCTGCATTGCAGATGAGTCCAAGCTGGTGACGACCCTGGGCAAATTCCCACTTCCCGTCGAAGTCATTCCCATGGCCACGCGCCGCGTGATCCAGCAGTTTGCCGCCAAGGGTGGCTTGGGGACCATTCGCCAGAAAGACGGCAAACCGCTGGTGACCGACAACGGCCAATACATTGTGGATGTAACCGGGCTGCAGATTGCGGACCCGCTGGCGTTTGAGGCCGAGGTCAGCCAATGGCCCGGCGTGGTGACGGTTGGGGTGTTTGCCTTTCAGCGCGCCCAGGTCTGCCTGCTGGGCACCGCCAGCGGAGTCAAGACGCTCAATTTCTAAAAAGAAATACCGGCCGGGTTCGATGGGGCCGGGCCGGTGGGCACCACGGGTTCGGCCACGATTTCGGGCTTGGGCTCGGCTTTTACCGGTACCGGCTTCTGCACAGTAACCAGGGGGGCAACCGGTTCAGGCTTGTAGCCGGAAGGTAGCTTGGAGGTCTTGGGGTAACCCGCGGCGTCGAGCGTCTGCGTCCACTCCAGATCCGAGTATCCCTTTATGCGCTGGCTGCCAATGGTTAAAAACGGCAGCGAACTCTCTCCCGCCAGACGTTGCAGCGCGGCAATATCTTCATTGGTGGTCACGCTGCGCTCGGAAAATGGGATGCCGCGGCCATTCAACAGGGATCGACCGGATGCGCAGGGACCACAATCCGGTGCGCTGTAAAGAATGACGGGGTATTTGGCAGTCACCTGGCGCAGCTCGAAAGGCAGGCTTGTACTGGCTGCGGCAGCTACCGCTCCCGTTCCGGTCGTTGCCACCTTGCCCTGATCGGCATTCACCGGAGGTTTGTCAGAAAAGGTAACTTTGCCGTCGGGTCCCACTATGCGGTAGACCGTTTGTGCCTGGGCTCCAAACGCTGCGCAAAGCCATGCAGCCGTGGCGGCCATCTTGATCAAAAGCGACAGATTCATGCGTGTGCTCCTCATTGCGCCAGAGTTTAAGCCGACATGCCTTGATGCCTTAGCAAGGCGTCCAGGCTGGGCTCGCGACCTCGAAATTCCTTGAAGGACTCCATGGCGGGGCGACTGCCACCAGCCTCCAGAATCGCTTGGCGGTATTTTGTACCGGTTTCCACGCTGGGTGTGCCATCTGCCGCAGCGGTTTCTTCAAATGCTGCATAGGCGTCGGCGCTCAGCACCTCGGCCCACTTGTAGCTGTAATAACCGGCTGCATAGCCACCCGCAAAAATGTGGCCGAAGGTGTGTGGTGTGCGACTCCAGGGCGGGCTGGAGACCACCGCAACTTCGCGCCGCACGGTTTCCAGCAAGGGCATAAAGTCCTGCGCCGGGTCATGCTGGCTATGCAACAGCATGTCAAACAGCGAGAACTCGATCTGGCGTAGCGTTTGCAGACCGCTTTGGAAATTGCGCGCGGCCAGCATCTTGTCAAACAGGGGGCGTGGCAGCGCCGCGCCAGTTTCCACATGCGAAGTCATGTGCTGCAGCACACTCCACTCCCAGCAGAAGTTTTCCATGAACTGGCTGGGCAACTCGACGGCATCCCATTCCACGCCACTGATGCCCGAGACATCGTGCTCGTTCACCTGGGTCAGCATGTGGTGCAGGCCGTGGCCAAATTCGTGGAACAAGGTCGTGACGTCGTCGTGCGTCAACAAGGCAGGTTTGCCATCCACGCTGTCGGCGAAATTGCAGACCAGATGCGCCACCGGGGTTTGCAGAACACCAGTGTCGGGGCGCAACCAGCGGCCACGCACGTCGTCCATCCAGGCCCCACCGCGTTTGCCGGTGCGTGCACTCGGGTCCAGGTAGAACTGGCCAACCAGTTGGCCGTGTCGCTCGATGCGGTAGAAATGCACACCGCTGTTCCAGACCGGGGCTGTGTCCGTCTGGATCGCCACGTCAAACAAGGTTTCAACGATCTTGAACAGGCCCGCCAGCACCTTGGGCGCGGTGAAGTACTGCTTCACTTCCTGTTCGCTGAAGGCATAGCGTGCCTCCTTGAGCTTCTCGCTCACATACGGCAGGTCCCACGGTTGTGGGTCATTCAGGCCGAGTTCGTCCCGGGCAAAGGCACGCAGGTCGCTCAGGTCTTTTTCTGCAAAAGGCTTGGCTTTGGCTGCCAGGTCGCGCAGGAAGGAAGTGACCGCATGCGGCGACTCGGCCATCTTGGGCACCAGCGAAACTTCGGCAAAGTTGTCATAGCCGAGCAACCGGGCCTCTTCCTGGCGCAGGGCCAGAATCTGGCCAATGATGGCGCTGTTGTCGTACTTGCGGCCGTCGCCCGCGGCCTGATCGGAACTGCGGGTGACGTAGGCACGGTACATGATTTCGCGCAAGGCGCTGCTGCGGGCAAACTGCATCACGGGCAGGTAGCAAGGCATCTTCAAGGTGAGTTTGAAGCCGGGTTTGTCATCCTTTTGGGCCGCTTGCTTGGCGGTATGTTTGACGTCGTCGGGGACGCCTTCGACTTCGGCTTCTGTCGCGTAGTAGGCAAAGGCGTCTGTTGCGTCGAGTGTGTTTTCGCTGAACTTCTGGCTTAGCTCGGCCTGCTTTTCCTGGATTTCGGCAAAGCGCTTGCGCGCATCACCGGTCAGGTCGGCGCCGCCCAACACGAAATTGCGCATGGCGTTCTTGTGCGCCTGGCGTTGCTCGGGGCTGAGTGCGTTGACGTCCATGCGCTTGTATTTGGCATACAGGCGCTCGTCGGCACCCAGGCGTGTCCAGAACTCGGTGACACGGGGCAGGGCGGCGTTGTAGGCCGCGCGCAGTTCAGGGGAGTCGGCCACACTGTTCAGGTGATTGACTGCACCCCAGGCCATGCCGAGCTTCTCGGTGGCGACATCCAGGGTGCGCGACATGGCGACCCACTCCGCGGCAAAGCTCTCCGCGGTTACGCTTGCCAGCGCCTGTTCGGCCTGTGCCAGAAGGGTGTCAATGGCCTCGGGCACATGCTCGGGGTGGATCTGGTCAAACAGGGGAAGGGTGTCAAAACGAAGCAGTGGATTCATGGGACCTAAGGAAAGCAGTGGGGCAAGGAAAATGGGCGGCTCTGGCCGCCTCTTGGAATGGGGTAAGTGAGGGCGCCTGGGCGGTTATGCAAGCCCTTTGGACAGGGCAACGCGCTCAGCGGCTTCCAGAGTGTTCACCAGCAGCATGGCAATCGTCATGGGGCCGACGCCACCGGGCACCGGGGTGATGTATCCGGCCACCTGGCTGACACCGGCGTAGTCCACGTCGCCGCACAATTTGCCTTCGTCGTTGCGGTTCATGCCCACATCCAGCACCACGGCACCCGGCTTGACCATGTCGGCAGTCAGCACATTGCGCTTGCCCACAGCGGCCACAATCACGTCCGCCTGCAGGGTGATGGATTTCAGGTCCACGGTTCCGCTGTGGCAGATGGTGACCGTGGCGTTTTGTGCCAGCAGCATCAGGGCCATGGGCTTGCCGACGATGTTGCTGCGTCCAATCACCACGGCATGCTTGCCGCGTAACGAGTAGCCAATGCTTTCCAGCATCTTCATACAACCATAAGGTGTGCAGGGCCAGAAACCAGGCTGGCCGACCATCAAGGCGCCAGCGCTCGACACATGGAAACCGTCCACATCTTTGGCTGGGCTGATGGCTTCAATGACCTTGTTCGCATCGATGTGCGCGGGCACCGGCAACTGCACCAGAATGCCATGGATGCTGTCGTCATGGTTGAGCGCGTCGATCCGCGCTAGCAGTTCGGCCTCCGTCATGGTGGCAGGGTGACGCTCCAAAACCGAGTGCAGACCGGCATCGGCACAGGCCTTCACCTTGTTGCGCACATAGACCTGGGAGGCCGGGTTTTCGCCCACCAACAAAACCGCCAGGCCGGGTGTCAGGCCCTGGGCTTTGAGTGCGTCGCAGCGGCGCGCTACATCGGCGCGGGTATGGGCTGCCAGGGCGTTGCCATCAATGATTTTTGCTGTTGTGGTCATGCGTGTCTCCGGAATAAAAAAGCCCGCAGCTTTGCAGTTGCGGGCGGGTTTGGGTTGTCAGTACCAGGTTTAAGCTTTTGGGGCGTTTTGCCCCAGCGCTATTTTGAGCAGGTCAGCGACCGTGTTGGCGCTGAGCTTTTCCATGATGTTGGCGCGATGCGCTTCAACAGTCTTGATGCTGATTCCCAGGTCATCGGCAATCTGCTTGTTCAGGCGTCCGGCAACAATGCGTTCCAGCACCTGCGACTCACGCAGGGTCAGCTTGGATAGCAACGCGTCACGGTTTACGGCGAGTTGGAAGTCAGCAAACGAGTCCTTGGCGTGGTCCAGCATGCGCTCCACCAAGCTCACCAATTGGTCTTCCTTGAATGGCTTCTGGATGAAGTCCATGGCGCCCTTCTTCATGGTGTCCACCGCCATGGGCACGTCACCATGACCGGTAATGAACACGATGGGTAGCGGGGAACGTCCTTCAATCAGGCGGTTTTGCAATTCCAGTCCGGTCATGCCGCCCATGCGGATGTCGGCAATCAGGCAGGCAACTTCACGCGCGTCGTAACGGCTGAGGAACGACTCGGCGGAGTCGAAGCAGCGCACGCGATAACCTTTGCCCTCAAGCAACCACTGCAGGGAATCACGGACGGCTTCATCGTCATCAACGACGTACACAGTCCCTTTTTTGGGAATCAGGCTCATTCAAATTTCCAGATGGTTAGGTGCTTGAAATGGGGGCGCTTTGGGCTCGGCTACCGACATCCACCACGGGAATCCAGAAGGAAAACCGGCAGCCCGCCACTTCGGCGCCATTGTAGATGTTCTCGGCGGTCATTCTTCCAAGATGCGATTCGACGATGGATCGGCACAGGCTCAGGCCGATTCCCATGCCGTCGGCCTTGGTCGAGAAGAAGGCTTCATACAAGCGGGCCATGACTTCGGGAGCCAGTCCTCTGCCCGTATCGCGCACCGAGAAATCGATCGCCGTCTGCCCTTCGACTTCGGTTGGAACCACCCGCAATTCGACCAGGCGCTGAGCCGTCGGACGCTGCGCAATGTCAATCGATTCCGCCGCGTTGCGCAGCAGGTTGACCAGCACCTGCTCGATCAGGATGGGATCAACCACCATGGCGGGCAAGCGCGTGGCGACATAGTGGTTGAGCCGAACATTGCGCCGGCGCAGTTCGATTTCTGCAAGTTCGATCGCCTCTCCCACCATGACGCTCACTTCAGAGCGCGTGCGGTTGGGTTCGCTGCGTTTGACGAAGGAGCGAATGCGCTGAATGATCTGACCCGCACGTTGGGCTTGGCGCGCGGTTTTGTCCAGTGCTCCCAACAGGTCTTCTTCGGTGATCTGTTTGGACTTGATGCGCGACACCATGCCGTTGCAATAGTTATTGATGGCGGTGAGTGGTTGGTTCAATTCGTGGGCTACGCTGGAGGCCATTTCGCCCATGGTGATCAGGCGGCTGGAGTTTGCGGCCCGTTCGGATTGCGTGGCGGCCTGCTGTTCTGCCAGGCGGCGGCTGGTGATGTCGGTGGCAATCACCATCTGGGCCAGGCGGCCGTCTACCCAACTCAGGTAGCGGGTGCGAACCTCAAGCCATTTGCCCAGGGCCTGGTCAAAGATTTCACCGCTTTCGGTTTCCGTGTCGGCAATCGCATTGGTCGGAAGGCCAGCCAGCAAATCGACTGCGTCGTCATTCTCGTCACTGGTCGGACTGCTGGGTACGCCAGCCTCGGCCACCAATTGCAAGTGGCCATTGGCCTGGGTGCCAAACCATTGGCGGTAAAGCTTGTTGGCAAAAAGCAGTTCGTCGCTGCCCAAGGGTGCCACCGAGATGGATGCGTCGAGCGCCTCCAGAACGGTAGTAAAGCGTTGGTGTGAAGCGGATAACTGCTCCCGTACGCGGTTGGGTTCGGTGATGTCGGTCATCGACGTGACCCAGCCCGTTTGCGTGCCCATGGCGTCGATCAGGGGTGCTACATACAGACGGGCATCAAAAGTTGTGCCATCGCGCCGCTTGACGCGAACCTGAAAACCGCCCGGCGTGGACTTTCCGGAAAGCTCTTCTTCCAGTTTGGAGGTCAGCAATTCCCGATCCGATTCGGGCCAGTAAGGGAAGGGCGCGGCGCGCCCCAACAGATCAGCTTCGCCCCAACCCGTCATCTGGCAAAAGGCGGCATTCACATAGGTAATGCGGCCCTGCAAATCCATGGCGCGCATGCCGGTGAGCATGGAGTTTTCCATGGCCCGCCGGAAATTGGTTTCCGAGATCAGTGCCTGTTGTGCCTGCAGGCGCCGCCGGGTGTGGCGCCAGTTGGCAATCAGCATCCACGCGGTCATCACGCTCAACGTGCCCACCAGCCAGAAGAGCCCGCTACCAATCACGCCAAGCGATGCGCGGTAGGCCTGGCCTCTGACGACCAGGCCAACGCCGACCGGAGAGACCGGCATCGAATAGGCATTGCTGCGGGGGGTCCAGGGCAGCGAGTAACTCGATGCCTTGCGCGCTGGAATAACCGTGCCTGCCAGCAGCGCGCCCTTGGCGTCGAGTAAGGAGATGGCGTAGCGTGCCGATACCTCATCGGGCACGCCATAGCGAAACAGGCCGTCAACCGACAATTCGGCAAGCAATACACCGGAGAAACGGTTGCGTTCGTTCAGGGGAATGTAAATCTGCATGAGTGGCGCGAACTCAGCGGAGCGCAGGCGTTGCAGGTATATCGGCTGGTTGGTTTGCTTGGCGCTGAGGAAAGCCGCTTCGCTTTCCAGACGCGGCGATTGATCTGCCGCAGCGCGTGACACCGGAGTCGGGTGAATCGCAGTGCCGGTGCCGATGCGGACACGGTGTCGTTCGTCGATCCAGGCCAAGCCCTGCAACTCGGGATACTGGTTGAGCATGGAAGCCGATCGTGCGCGGAACTCTTCAAGGTCCAATTCGCGATTGGAGACCTCGCGCGCAATACGGGTGAGTTGCTCCTGGCGCTCCAGCAAACGCAGGCGCAGGCGTTGCTGTGTGTATTCCACATCGCGTTGCACGGCCTCCTGTTCACGATCAAATTCTTCGGCACGCAAATAGGTGAATGCGGCAACGATGGCGGCAAAGAACAACGCCACCGCAACCAGCGGTGCCAGCATGGCCAGACGATCCTGAAAGTGGGGATTTTGTCTTGACCACCAGTGCTTTGCCTGCTGTACCGGAGGCAGTGACAGGGCACTTGGAATGGAAATCAAGGTGGTCAATGGCATGCCTCAAGTGTAGGCGAATGCATTTGGCACGACCGTGCTAAATTTCACAATATGAATTACAAAAGCACAACTTGAAATAAAAAATAAAATATGAGAAACTTCCTGGGTCGGACTAAATTACGAAGACAAATCCAAAAGTAACCAGGAGACAAGAATGTCAGCAGTTCCCCATAACCCGGCTAGTAGCGTTGATGCGGATAGCCAGGAAACCCGTGAGTGGATGGATGCCCTGTCCGCGGTCATCGAAAAAGAAGGCCCCGAGCGTGCGCAATTTCTGCTCGAGCAACTGCTCTCGCATGCCCGCCAGAACAGCATGGACATGCCGTTTTCTGCGAACACGGCCTACGTCAACACCATCGATAAAGACCAGGAAGAAATTTGTCCTGGCAACATCGAAATTGAAGAGCGCCTGCGCGCCTACATGCGCTGGAATGCGATGGCCATGGTGGTCAAGGCCAATCGCCATTACCCGGCAGATGGTGGCGACTTGGGTGGTCACATCGGTTCGTTCGCTTCGCTGGCACATATGTTTGGTGCCGGCTTCAATCACTTTTGGCATGCCGAAACCGAAAATCATGGCGGCGACTGCCTCTACATCCAGGGCCACGTTTCGCCCGGTGTCTATGCCCGTGCCTACCTTGAAGGGCGTCTGACCGAAGAGCAATTGCTCAACTTCCGCCAGGAAACCGGTGGCAAGGGCTTGTCCAGCTACCCGCATCCCAAGCTGATGCCCAATTTCTGGCAGTTCCCCACCGTATCCATGGGCCTTGGCCCGTTGATGGCGATTTACCAGGCCCGCTTCCTCAAGTATCTGCATGCCCGTGGCATTGCCAACACCGAAAACCGCAAGGTCTGGGTGTTCTGCGGCGACGGCGAGATGGACGAAGTGGAATCCCTGGGCGCCATCGGTCTGGCCGCACGCGAAAAGCTGGACAACCTGGTGTTTGTCATCAACTGCAACCTGCAGCGTCTGGACGGCCCGGTGCGCGGCAACGGCAAGATCGTGCAAGAGCTGGAAGGCGAATTCCGCGGCTCCGGCTGGAACGTGATCAAGCTGCTGTGGGGCAGCGAGTGGGACGCACTTCTGGCGCGCGACAAGGACGGCGCACTGCGCCGGGTCATGATGGACACGCTGGACGGCGACTACCAGGCCTTCAAGGCCAACGACGGCGCCTTTGTACGCAAGAACTTCTTCGGGCGCTCGCCTGAGACGCTGGAAATGGTTTCCAAGATGAGCGATGAAGCCATCTGGGGCCTGCGCCGCGGTGGTCATGATCCGCAAAAGGTCTATGCCGCCTATGCTGCCGCAGTCAAGCACAAGGGCCAGCCGACAGTGCTGCTGATCAAGACCGTCAAGGGCTTCGGCATGGGCAAAGCCGGCGAAGGCAAGAACAATGTGCACCAGACCAAGAAGCTGACCGACGAAGACATCAAGGCCTTCCGCGACCGCTTCAACATCCCGGTGCCGGACAGCCAGATTGCCGACATTCCTTTCTACAAACCGGCCGACGACACGCCGGAAATGAAGTACCTGCACGAGCGCCGCAAGGCTCTGGGTGGCTATCTACCCAGCCGCCGTGCCCAGGCCGATGAAAGCTTCACCGTGCCTTCACTGGACACCTTCAAGTCGGTGATGGAAGCCACGGCCGAAGGTCGCGAGATTTCGACCACACAAGCCTATGTGCGCTTCCTGACCCAGTTGCTGCGTGACCAGGCCCTGGGCCCACGCGTGGTGCCGATTCTGGTTGACGAAGCCCGTACCTTTGGTATGGAAGGTCTGTTCCGCCAGATTGGTATTTACAACCCGGCAGGCCAGCAATACACCCCGGTCGATAAAGACCAGGTGATGTACTACAAGGAAGACGTCAAGGGTCAGATCCTGCAGGAAGGGATCAACGAGGCCGGCGGTATGGCCAGCTGGATTGCAGCGGCTACCAGCTACTCCACCAGCAACCGCATCATGGTGCCGTTCTACGTCTATTACTCGATGTTCGGCTTCCAGCGCATTGGCGATCTGGCCTGGGCTGCGGGCGACATGCAAGCCCGTGGTTTCCTGTTGGGCGGTACGTCCGGACGCACCACCCTGAACGGCGAAGGCCTGCAGCACGAAGACGGCCACAGCCACATCATGGCCGGCACGATTCCCAACTGCATCAGCTACGACCCGACGTTTGCGCACGAAGTGGGTGTCATCCTGCACCATGGCCTGAAGCGCATGGTGGAGAAGCAGGACAACGTTTTCTACTACCTGACCCTGCTGAACGAGAACTACGCCATGCCCGGTCTGACGCCCGGCACGGAAGAGCAGATCATCAAGGGCATGTATCTCAGCAAGGCCGGTTCGGCCCAGAAGACACGCGTGCAACTGCTGGGCTCGGGCACCATCCTGCGCGAAAGCTTTGCGGCGCACGAACTGCTGGAAGCCGACTGGGGCATTGCTGCCGACGTCTGGAGCTGCCCAAGCTTTAACGAACTGACCCGCGATGGCCAGGACGCTGAACGCTGGAATCTGCTGCACCCGCTGGAGACACCGCGTGTCTCGTTTGTTGCCCAACAACTCGCCGCCCACAGCGGCCCGGTGGTGGCATCGACCGACTACATGAAGGCCTATGCAGAGCAAATTCGCCCCTTCATTCCCAAGGGCCGGACCTACAAGGTGCTGGGTACTGACGGCTTTGGCCGCAGTGACTTCCGCAGCAAGCTGCGCGAACACTTCGAGATCAATCGCCACTACATCGTCGTCGCTGCCCTCAAGGCGCTCAGCGAAGACGGCACCGTGCCAGTGGCCAAGGTGGCAGAAGCCATTGCCAAGTACGGCATCAATGTCGACAAGATCAACCCCCTGTACGCCTAATAGCCGGAGAAAAACAATATGGCACTCATAGAAATAAAAGTCCCGGATATCGGAGACTTTGATGAAGTCGCGGTTATCGAGGTGATGGTCAAGGTCGGTGATACGGTCAAGGCCGAACAAAGTCTGATCACCGTGGAATCCGACAAAGCGTCCATGGAAATTCCCTCCAGCCACGCTGGCGTGGTGAAGGAAATCAAGGTGGCTTTGGGCGGCAAGGTCAAAGAAGGTTCTGTTGTGCTGATGCTCGAAGTGGCAGGTGCTGCGGCGGCCCCCGCTCCAGTCGCTGCCGCCAGCGCTCCCGCGGCGGCTCCCGCTGCTGCAGCTGTGGTGGCGGCACCGGTTGCGGCTGCGCCTGTGGCCAGCGGCCCGGTGGAAGTGCGCGTGCCCGATATCGGCGACTTCAAGGACGTCACCGTCATTGAAATCATGGTCAAGGTTGGCGACAGCATCAAGCTTGAACAGAGCCTGATTACCGTGGAGTCCGACAAAGCCTCCATGGAAATCCCCTCCAGCGTGGCCGGTGTGGTCAAGGAGCTCAAGGTCAAAATGGGTGACAAGGTCAACATCGGTGATCTGGTGGCGATTCTGGAAGGATCGGCCTCGGCTGCTGCGGCGGCTCCAGCAGCAGCTTCTGCTGCCGTGGCTGCGGCTCCTGCCGCTGCGCCAGTGGCCGCTGCGGCATCTGCCGTTGCAGCACCTGCCGCTGCTGTACCCGCGCATGCCCCTGGTGCAGCTCCCATCGGCTTGCCCCATGCGTCACCTTCGGTGCGTAAGTTCGCCCGTGAACTCGGTGTGCCGTTGAACGAAGTCAAGGGCACCGGCCTCAAGGGCCGCATCACCGATACCGACATTCAGGCCTTCACCCGTTCCGTCATGAGCGGTGCGGTGCAAACCCTGGCTGCTGCAGCCCAAGCCAAGCCTGCCGCATCCGGTGGCGATG
>CAIQEX010000683.1 GCA_903870955.1 uncultured beta proteobacterium | reverse complement strand
GGACAGGCCAAGCGAGCCGTCTTCCAACTCGAGCGCACAGAACTCACCCCGGTTGTTTTCCAACTGGCGTGTCGGAGGTAAATGCAGGGCACGGATACGTGGTAGCGGGCTGACCGCAGCAAAGGCCTGCAATTGCATCAAGTATTTGTTGGCAAAGCTCATGGGCTTGCGTCCGACGGCGGGGTGAGCTGGGCCGTGTCCTTTTCTGTGCTCGCAGCGCTTCCGCGAAGCAAACCGGCACGCACGGCGGCGGACGTGGCGTCGCCCGAGACCGTGGTGGCACGGTTCTCGGCATTGCGCAGCGCGGCAGGAAAATACAAGGCGGTGAGTGACGCCGTGTGCACCGGTGACTCGACGTGAACACCACCAAAGCGGCGCCAGTTGCGCACCGCATAAATGGCGTCGCAGACCTCCATCATGCCCAGCGTTTCGCGGTCACCAATCAGCACCCCCTGCACCCGCAGCCCAAGCGACTGCTTGATGGCACCCAGGCGTGCGGCCACCTCGGGCGTGGCGCCAAATTCGCCATCCGTGGCCAGCAGCAAGTCAGCCCGTTGCCAACGCACTTCTTCCATTTTTGCAATCACGCGTTCCAGCGGGCCGCAAATGTCGGTGCCGCCGCGAAAGGCCTGGCCCAGAAAGTTGCTCAGCCTTTCTATCCCCGCACTGTGCAGTCCCAGTTCCAGCTCCAGCACTTCTCCGTCACCGCCAAAGGCAAACACATGGCAGGCACGCTGGTTGGCGTGCGCGCTGCGCATGGCCTCCAGCACGACGGCCTTTGCGACCGCTTCGGCGCCACCCTGCATGGAGCCCGAAGTGTCCACGCAGATCAGCATCGGCCCGGCAATCGCCTGCAGGGCGGCCTGCGGACCGGGGCGTGGCTGCTGCACCTGCGACTGGTGTTGGCGCACCTCGCTCATGCGGTCGTCGTCCTCATAACTGAGCAGGGTGCGTTCGGCCCGGCGTGCGTGCCACAGCAGGCGCAGGCGCGGGTGGGTCAGCAGCATGGTCTCTGACGGCAGCATGCGGGCGATGCGATCGGAGCGGTGAATGCCGCGCGTCTGGCCCGGCATATCGGGCACGTGCACGGTGCGTTCTTCGGTTTTGTGGGCCACTGCCGTATCCAGCACCGGAACGGTTGCTTGGGTACGGTCGTCGGGTGTTTCTGTGACGCGGCTGCGCCCGAGTTCCCGGATGATTTTTGCCAACTCCGGCAGTTGCTCCAGCATGCGGTGGATGCGCAGCACCTCCTGCCAGCCACTGGACCGGAGCAGGCCGCGCAACTGGTCCCAGCGGCTGTGCTTGGCATCTTCGGGCAGTAGACCAAACACCTGGATCAACTCATCCATCTGGCCACTGCGCTCGCGCCAATCGTCGGCAAAGGCGGCGAGCGCCATGGCCGTCGCTTGTGTCGCAGTGGCCCCCCGGTCCTGGTAATCGACGATGAAGTCCAGATGAAACAGGATGCTCAACAGAACCGTGTCACTGAGTTGCGCCTGTTCCTGGCAAAAGCGTTGCAGGTCGAGGACGTTCAGGGTCTGGGCTAGAGGCCGGGCAATGGCCTCGGGTGGCCATTGCCAGTTGGCAGCCTGGGCACTGCGGCCGGTAAACAGTTCTTCGCGCAAGGCGTTCATGGCCAACAATCGTGGCTCCAAGCTGCCTTGTGAATGCGTCAGGCCACCCAGCCAGAGCGGGCGCGCCAATTGCTCTAATGCGGCCAGCCGTTGTTCGCCCGTCTCAAACAAGAGGGGCTGCGGCAAGGCGACACTCACTCGGTGTCCAGTGCTTCGCAGACCACCGGATCGGGCACGGCGCCGTTGTCCTGAGGCAGGCGGGGGAGCTCCATAAAGCCGGCGCGCAGGGCACGGGTTCGTTCTGCCAGTTGCTGCACGGCGGCCTCGGTGCGGGACAGGTTGGTGGCGGCCTGCTGGGTCAGGCCGGGGTCCAGCCACAGACTGCCAGCGGCAAAGGTTTGAAGCGCTGTCCTGTGGCCACTGACTTCCGCCGCGTAGCCTGCAATGCGCCGCAGCAAGGCATCGAGCTGGTCCACACGCGCTGCGATATGCGTGTCGCCATAGCGGCGACGCCGGTTGTAGTTCATGCGCAGGGCGGTGGCGTCGCCCTTGGCGTTGCCAATTTCAGCGGCAATGTCGGTGGCCGAAAAATTCAGTCGGCCGCTGGCGTCGTAGTCCAGGTCGTTGGCCTGGCGTTCGGTATCGAGCTGGCGTTCAAAGGCTTCGACCACACGGCTAAGGCGGGCCGGGGCAAAAGCCTCACGGATGCCCAGGCGTGCGGTCAGCCAGTCGGCCACCTGCGCCTGGCGTGCGGCATCGGGTGCGGTCAACCAGGGCAGCAACAGCAAATCCCACAGCGCCACCGCCGAGCGGCCTTCGCTGGCGGACGCGATTCGCAGCAGGCCGGTGATCTTGACCCAGCGCCGGTCTGACACCGCGATGGACTGGGCAGCCAGGTGCTGGCGCAATTCGCCCAACAGCGACAAGACGGCAGCGGGCAGATGGACGCGCCCTGCGTCACTGACCAAATGCGCCAACGCCGCCGTATCCAGTTTCAGCGCGTCATCGGGGGACTGCCATGCCTGGCCCTTGTCCACCTGCAACAAGACGGCAAACCCTTCGGTGCTGACGGCGGCCACCGGCAGGCGCAGCAGGAAGCGGTCAAAAAAGGCATCGGCAATCTCGTCTTCAGGTACCTCGTTGGTGGCTCCGAGCACGCTGATCAGCGGACACTGCATGCGGCCCGCGCCGTTGTCGAACTCCCGCTCGTTGAGCAAGGTCAGCAGGGCGTTCAGGATGGCACTGTTGGCTTTGAATACTTCGTCGATAAACGCGATGGTGGCCGTGGGCAGAAAGCCATCGGTGTGGCGTTCATAGCGGTCTTCCTCAAGCGCCTTGATGGATAACGGGCCGAACAGTTCTTCGGGCACGGTAAAGCGGGTGAGCAGGCGTTCGAAATAGCGTCCCTCGCGAAACACCGTGTGCAGACGCCGCGCCAGCTCACTCTTTGCCGTGCCGGGCGGGCCGATCAGCAAGGTGTGTTCGCCCGCCAAGGCCGCCAGCAGACACAGTCGTACGCACTGGCTGCGCTCTACCAAGCCCCGCTCCAGAGATTCCAGAAGCGTCTTGAGCTGCACGGCAAGGTGGTTTGGCATAAAGAAATTGTAGCCCTGAGGCTGGGCTTGTGGGCCGCCGGGTTGGCGCCCCCGCACGCGCCTTGGAGTTGTTTCAATTTGAGAACGATGTCTGCAGGTTTGATGTATGTCATGCGTCAAGCGGCCCATGCGCAATAGCCTAGAGGCTGGAAATTGACCCATCACCTATCAAAATTGAGGAGCACCTATGACGTTTCGTTTTCCCGCACTGTCCAGTCTGATTCTTGCCTTGGGCTTTGTTTTCGCGCCCCAGGCCCACGCACTGGATCCAACCAACCCACAGCACCTGGGTTCGATTGAGCGGGCCAAGGCCGGGCGCGCCACCGAATTGCTGGACGCCGCCGTGGCTTACCTGAAACGCAATGGCCCGGAGAAGGCTTTTGAGGCCTTTAACGTGCAGCAGGGAACCTTTGTCTACGGTCCGTACTACGTGTATGTGGTGGACTCCACGGGCTTCCTGTACGCCAATGGCGGAACGCAAATGTCTCTGGCCGGACACAACGTGCTGGAGCTGCGTGATGCAGCCGGCAAACCCATGATTCGTGACCTGATTGCTGCTGCCGAGCAGAGTCCCAATGGTGCCATCGAGTACCGCTGGCTGAACCCCGAAGAGAACCATATCGACGTCAAGATCGGCATGTATTCCAAGGTTGACAAATACATCGTCAGCGTCGGTTATTACACCTCCCGCGCCACGCAGAAGGAAGCCCAGGCCCTGCTGGACCGCGCCGTGGACTACCTGAAGCAAAACGGCGGTGACAAGGCTTTTGCCGCGTTCAACAACCAGCAGGGCGGCTTCACCCACGACGACCAGTATGTGTTCGCCATTGGTGTTGAAGACGGACGTTACCGGGCCTCGGGCGCTTCGCCCCAACTCAATGGCATGGATGTTCGCGGCATGAAGGATGCTGCCGGAAACCCGCTGTTTGAGGACATGATCAACATTGCCAAGACCAAGGGGACCGGCACGGTGGAATACGTCTGGCGCAACCCGGCAACCAACGCTGTTGAGTCCAAACACACGCTGATCCAGCGCGTGGGCGACGTGCTGTTGGGCGTGGGCTATTACACAAAATAGGGCCTAGCGGGCGGGGCTTTAGCGCCCGCCTTTTCTGGTGTGATTGCAGGGCGACGGTTATGCTGCACTGCAAGGCACGGTTTTTGCGTGCCTTGGGTGTATGCGTCCGGCCGGTCCAACTTGGGGCATGGGCGATTTCTTAACCATCGTCGTCCATTGCCATGAAAAAAATTAAAAGCATCCTGGTTGCCAACCGCAGCGAAATTGCCATCCGTGTCCTCCGCGCAGCCTCCGAAATGGGCATCCGCACGGTAGCCATTTATTCCAACGAAGACCGTTTTGCCCTGCACCGTTTCAAGGCGGACGAATCCTATCTGGTGGGTGCGGGCAAGAAGCCCATCTCGGCTTACCTGGACATTGCCGACATCATCCGTATCGCCAAACAGGCGGAGGTCGACGCCATCCACCCCGGCTATGGTTTCCTGAGCGAAAACCCCGACTTCGCCGACGCCTGTGCAGCCGCCGGTGTGGCGTTTATCGGCCCCAACGGCGACGTCATGCGCACCCTGGGCAACAAGGTGGCGGCGCGCGCCGTGGCCGTGGCCGCCAACGTGCCGGTGGTGCCTGCCACTACGGCACTGCCGGATGACATCGAAGTGGCCAAGAAGATGGCGCTGGAAGTGGGTTATCCGCTGATGCTCAAAGCCAGTTGGGGCGGCGGTGGACGCGGCATGCGCGTGATTGAAACCGAAGCCGACCTGGCTCCGATGAAAGAACTGGCCCAGCGCGAAGCACTTGCGGCCTTTGGCAATGACGAGGTGTATCTGGAAAAGCTGGTGCGCCGCGCCCGCCACGTCGAGGTCCAGGTCATGGGCGACAAGCACGGCAACCTGGTGCACTTGTTCGAACGCGATTGTTCGGTGCAGCGACGCAACCAGAAGGTGGTGGAGCGCGCGCCCGCGCCCTACATGCTGGAGGAGACGCGCACCGAGTTGTGTGAGTCGGCCTTGCGACTGGCGCGCGCTGCCAACTACACCCACGCCGGGACCG
>CAIQEX010000682.1 GCA_903870955.1 uncultured beta proteobacterium | reverse complement strand
TCCACCACGACTTGCGCGTGGTTCAGCGACAGCACCTTTAGTCCGATCGCGATTGCCCATTGCAATCGGACCCCGCTCTTCATTTTTGCGAGATCACCATGACCACCGTCCGTACAGCTTTAATTCCATTCCTGCGCAACGCGGTTAGCGCACTGGCCCTGTTTTCCCTTTCCTATTGCGCGTGGGCTCAATCCGTTTTGGTCCAAAACCCCTGGGCCCGCGCCACGGTTCAGGCACAAAAAAGTGCCGGGGTCTTCATGAGCCTGGAAGCCGCTAGCGATATGCGGTTGGTGGGCGCCTCAACACCCGTGGCGGCCGTCGGTGAAGTGCACGAAATGCGTCTGGAGGGCGACGTGATGAAGATGCGCCTGCTCAAGGGTGGTCTGGAACTCCCCGCGGGTAAAACCGTCGAACTCAAGCCAGGTAGCTTTCACATCATGCTTATGGATTTGAAGACCTCATTGATCAAGGACACCACCATTCCGTTGACTTTGGTCTTCGTAGATGCAAAAGGTGTGGAAAGCAAAACGGAACTCACCGTGCCCGTCAAAGCCATGGCCCACATGGGCGCAATGGCCCACGCAAATTAAAACCACCAGGAGGAACGAACATGAAGAACTGGATCATTGCATGCACGCTGGGCCTGGCCCAATTCATGGGCATAGCGCCCGCTTTGGCACATGGCGACAACGAGCATCAAATCACCATGGTGCTAAAAGCCCAATTTGAAAAGCCTGAAGCACCCTTGCGCGTGGAGCCCATCAACGTCGAAGGAGACTTCGCCGTAGCAGGCTGGAGTCAAGGCGGTCGCGGTGGGCGCGCGTTCTTGCAAAAGGACAGAAACCAATGGTTCATTTCCATTTGCGGTGGCTCGGGACTGACTCAGGCCGACGTACTGCAAAGCATTGGTATGGGCAGCACCGCCGCCACCAAACTGGCTAGGGCAGTGGTGGAGTCCGAAGGCAAACTTGGCGCGGACAAGCGCAAATTGTTTGATGGTTTTGAGGGCATGCTGAAAATTGACCCGGCCGAAGGTCATGGCAACCATGCACAGCACGGTCAGCATGCCGAGCCCGTAAAAAAGTAAGCGTCACCGGGCCTAAAAAAAATGACACGCGCACTCGCCACTGAAAAACTACGCCGCCCATTGGCGGTGTGGTGGACGGTGCTGGTGGCAGTGTTGTTTTCCATCGCTCCGACACTGACCCATGCGATTGCGTTTGCGCATGGCGACAACATCGGCATTGAAATCTGTACCGCGCAAGGGTCCAGGTCCGTAGCACCGGATACCGCGCATGCAGTGGACTCCTCAACCGGGCAGGATTCCACCGCCTCCCTTCAGCACTGCCCGTTTTGCCTGCATCAAGCAGACCGCATTGCTCCTCCGCCCAGCCCCCAGCCTTACCTCTTGGGGACGCAGGGTGGGCCAAAGGAATTTGCGGATTGGCAGGCTTTTTTATACGCTGACAACACCCCCTTATGGGCGCCGCCACGCGGCCCTCCGACTGAAATATCGCATTGATTAGCGCGCAATCACAAGCGTGATTGTTCGTCGCGCCGCACCGTGGGTGCAGCGCCACTGTGTATTTTCAATTGGAGAATTTTTCATGCAACAAACGTCTGTTTCCGGGGTTTGCAAAACATCCCGTTTTCCTTTTCGCACCGCCCGCGTGGCTATCGCACCGCTTGATTCATCGAGCCAAAAAGATGAAATCGCACGCCTGAAAGGCGAGCTGGTCCGGGTCAAACGGGAGCTCAAGGAATTGAAATATGCGACCCAGCAATTTGTGCGGTCCTGCATTTAGTTTTTAAAACCCGTTGCCCGTAGAGACATGCGGTTTCTATGGGCACACAACACCAACGAGTCACACATCATGCAAACACTACGTCACTTCCACGCTTGGCTAGCAATAGTCCTGTCGATCACTTTACCTACACAGGTGTTTGCCCATGGTTCCAGCGTCGGAGAGTTGAGAATCGAACACCCTTACGCCATGCCTAGCGCAGCGGAAGCTCCGCAATGGATGGTCTATTTTCGAGGCATCAAAAACGAAGGTCACACTTCGGACCGGTTGCTAAAAGCAAGCACTCCTGTCGCAGCGGAAGTGATCTTTCAGCACGTCATGCCAGCCAAAAGCATGCTCAAAACCGAAGTGCTAGGCGCCATTGAACTGCCAGCCAATCTCAGCACACCCATGCGCCACAACCTGGGTGAATACCGCCTGCTTCTGAAAGAAATGAAGCAACCGATCAAGGATGGCGACCACTTTGATCTCACCCTGACCTTTGAACACGCAGGCTCGGAAACCGTCAAGGTCTATGCGCAATCAGCCCAGACCGATGCGCCTGCCGAACACAAACTTAAATAGAGAATAGTCATGAAGAAGACCACCTATCCCACACGTAAAAGCCGCATCGCCTTGTCCATGGCGATTGCATTTCCCATGGCCTTGCCGCTTGCCGGCGTGGCACAAACATCGAGTGACCAGAACACGGTTGTTGCTCCCGTCAAGTCGTTGGGCGTAGTCACCGTGACCAGCGGTGCACCGACCTCGCTGCCAACGCAGATTCCCACCACCATCGAGGGGGTTACGCGTGAGCAAGTCGAGCAGACCATCAACGCCACCGACAGCGAAGACGTGCTCAAGTACTTTCCCAGCCTGGTTGTGCGCCGACGCTACATTGGCGACTACAACCATGCCGTGTTGTCGAGCCGTGCCTCGGGCACCGGCAACAGTGCCCGCTCGGCGGTGTATGCGGACGGCATTCTGCTGTCGAACTACCTCGGCAATGGCGCCACCTACGCGCCCCGTTGGGGCATGGTGACCCCCGAAGAAATCGAACGTGCCGACGTGATGTATGGCCCGTTCTCGGCCGCCTATCCCGGCAACTCAGTGGGTGCTGTTGTGGATTACGTTACGCGCATGCCTGCAACCTTCGAAGGTCACGCAAAAATCACTGCGACACAGCAAAACTTTGACCTCTACAACACCCACGAAACCGACAACGGATACCAGGCCAGCGCATCACTAGGCAACAAAAACGGCGACTGGGCCTGGTGGCTCGACCTGAACCACACCGACAGCCAGGGCCAACCCCTGGTGCTTGCCACCAAATCCCTATCGACGACCGCACCCGGCGCCAACCCAGTCGCCAGTGGCGCAGTCTATGGCCTGGACAAGACCTATACGCCTTGGTACATCGTGGGCACCAACACCCAATACCACACGGTTCAAGACCACGCCAAACTCAAGCTGGCCTACGACCTGTCTCCCACGGTGCGCGCGAGCTATATGCTGGGCAACTGGAAGAACGCGTCTGATGGCAAACCCACCAGCTACCTAACGGTAGCGGGTGCACCGGTGTACAGCGGCAACGTGGCCATCAATGGCAATACCTATGGTCTGACGAACCTCTTTAACGCCACCAAAGAAAACCTGGACCACTGGATGCAGGGTCTGTCGGTCAAGAGCCACACCAAGGGTGTCTGGGACTGGGAAGTCGCTGCCAGTGTGGTCGACTACAGCACCGACCAAGCCCGCCAATCCGCCATCAATAGCGCCGTCAATCTGGCTGGCACCATGACCAGTGGCGCGATTGCCAATGCCGCCACCCTCACCGACCAAAAAGGCACTGGCTGGACCACGCTGGCCGCCAAGGGCATCTGGCGCCCCGAAGGCATAACAGGTGCCCATTTGGTGGACTTTGGCGTGCAGCAAGACAGCTACCAGCTGCACATCAACAAGACCAACCTCAGCACAACCGACAACTGGTTCACCAGCGGCCCACAAAGTGGACCGTCTGGTCTGAATGCCGATGTCGGCGGCCAAAGCAAGCTGCAAAGCATCTACGGCCAGGACGCATGGGCGTTCGCGACGGACTGGAAAACCGTGCTCGGAGTCCGCCTGGAGAACTGGAGCGCATCGGATGGTTACGCCAAGAGCGTCGTATCCGGCAACATCAAAACCGACAGCTATGCTTCGCGCAACGAAGTCTTTGCTTCGCCCAAGGCGGCTCTTGCCTACCAATGGTCGGAGGACACGGTGCTCAAGGGCTCGGTCGGACGTGCGGTGCGTATGCCCACCGTGTCCGAACTTTACGGCGCGACCACCAAGTGTTCGGACATTGCAACCAAGACGCTAGCCAGCGCCTGCCCAAGCGGCCAAACCTGGGTGAATGACCCGAACCTGCGCCCGGAAAAATCCTGGACCACCGAACTCACGCTGGAGAAAGACCTGGGCAATGGGTTGTTGCGTCTGACCTTCTTCAACGAAGACGTGACGGACTCGCTCTACTCTCAAGCGGTGGGGGCAAAGCTCGATGGCACGCTGGTGAACATGGTGCAAAACATCGACGCCATCAGCACGCAGGGTCTGGAAATTGCCTTCCAAGGCGAGAACATCATCAAGCAAGGGCTGGACTTGTCGGGCAGCATCACCTATGCCGACTCGCGCATCAAGGCCAACAGCTCGTATGTGGTCAAGCCGGGTGACACCATTGACAAGCTGCAACCGCGCGTACCGCAGTGGCGCGCCAGCGCCCTGGCTAACTACCATTGGGACGCGCAACTCAGCACCTCGCTGGGCGTGCGCTACAGCGGCGACCAGTTCTCCTCGCTCAACAACACCGACATCAATGGCTTTGCATACACCGCTGCCAGCCGCTTTACGGTGCTGGACTTGCGCGCACGCTATGCGATACAGCCCAAACTGGTGGCCGCTTTTGGTATCGACAACCTGACCAACACCGAGTACTGGAACTTCCACCCCTACCCAGGACGCACCTTTGTTGCTGAGTTGAAGTACGACTTTTAATTGACCGGTGACATGCAACTACCCACCATGCCAGTTAGCAGAAATGTTCTGGTTGTCAGCGGCGTGCTGCTCTTGCACGTCGCTGCCCTGTGGGCGCTTCAAAGTGGCCTGCTGATGCGTGCTGTCGACATGGTGGTTCCCGTCAATGTCATGAGCGACTTTATTGAGCTGCCAAAGCCCAAGGAAGAGCCGCCACCGCCGCCGCCTCCTAAACCACCGAGCAAGACTACGCCTACGTCGGTGCAGCAACCGGTGGTGCAGGTCCAGGCACCCGTGCCACTGGCCATTGCAGACCCCACGCCATCGCCGCAAGCACCCGTGGGTGTTACCACGCCGACTCCGGTTCTGGCACCCATCGCGACGCCGGTAGCGGCAAGTCCGCCTCCAGCCCCTCCAGCACCGGCAAAGGTGGAACTGCCCTCTAGCGATGCGGAGTATCTGCACAACCCCAAGCCCGAATACCCGCGCATCAGCAAGCAGCGCAATGAGCAGGGAAAGGTCATTGTGAATGTATTTATTGGCACCGACGGCAGTCCGCAAAAGGCAGAAATAAAGACCTCAAGTGGCTTTGAGCGTCTGGACCAGGCGGCTCTGGCAACCGTCAAGTCCTGGCGCTATGTGCCCGGCAAGCGTGGTGGCGTGCCAGAAGCCATGTGGTTTGCCGTACCGATTAATTTTGTAATGGAGTAATTGAATATGAATGCCCAGTTTGGACTGGTCAATGTGTGGACCCAGGGGGACTTGGTGACTCGCGGCGTCCTGCTTATTTTGTTAACCATGTCTTTGTCCTCGTGGATGGTTATTCTCCTCAAGGTACTGGATCTGCGGCGCCTGCGCGCGCAGGCGCAAGGCACCGAAAATTTCTGGCATGCCAAGGACTACCAGCTGGGTTTGGGTGCGCTAGGCAGCAAGGGGCCCTTTCTGGCCTTGGCTCAAGAAGGTCAACAAGCAGCCTCACATTTGCAGCAGGGCCAGGGCAAAGCCCAAAACGCACTGCACGAAAGCTTTGACCTGAGCGACTGGCTTACGCGCAGCCTGCGAAACAGCATTGACGACAGCACGGCGGCGTTGCAATCAGGGCTTGCCATCCTGGCATCGGCCGGCTCCACAGCGCCTTTTGTGGGTTTGTTTGGAACAGTCTGGGGCATTTACCATGCACTGATGTCCATTGGTCTGGCAGGGCAAGCCAGCATCGACAAAGTGGCCGGTCCCATTGGCGAGGCGCTGATCATGACGGCGCTGGGCCTTGCGGTTGCCATCCCCGCAGTGCTGGGCTACAACGCGCTGGTGCGTGGCAACAAGAAGGTGCTGGCCAAACTCAACCGCTTTGCGCACGATTTGCATGCCTACTACGTGACGGGTGCGCGGGTAGGAGCCAACGGCACCGTAATCGGGGGAACTTGATATGGCCTTTGGCACCCAGGATGAAACCGACGAGGTGATGAACGAAATCAACATGACGCCCTTTGTTGATGTGATGCTGGTGCTGTTGATCATCTTCATCATCACGGTTCCCGTCATGCAGCATGCGGTCAACATCGATTTACCACGCGTGAGTAACCAACCTGAGAGCGTCAAGCCAGAGACGATTCGCCTCAGCGTGGACGCCGCAGGCACCTATTACTGGAATGACGCGGCCGTTACTGATGCCGCGTTGGCGCTGCAGTTGCAGGCCGCGGCAACCAGAGAGCCCCAACCCGAGTTGCATATCCGTGGCGATAAGGCTGTGCGCTACGAACGCGTGGCTCTGGCTATGGCGGGAGCGCAAAAGGCCGGTCTGCGCAAGATTGGCTTTGTTACAGAACCCGATCGGTAAAAAAACCACATCCTGATAGCAGACTGAACTGGTCAGGCAACCAAAAATTTCCAACTCAACGCTAAACTAAACCCAAGCCCTATTTAAGGCTTACCAACATAAAGGAGTGCGATATGAACAGAAGGGATAGTTTGATCGGCGCGGGCGCCGCGCTTTTTGCAGCGGCACAAACTTCGGCGCTAGCGCAAGAAGCCGCTCACGACCATAGCCACATGCATGGCTCCGTCGCAAAGGGCCTGTTGGCCGCCACTTCTGATTGCGTCGTTAAAGGTCAGGCCTGCATAGCCCATTGTCTGGTGCTGCTGGCCGATGGCGACAAGGCTATGGCGGCATGCGCCCAAACCGTCAACCAGACCATCGCCTTGTGCAGCGCACTGCAAGCGTTAGCCGCTCAACAGTCCAAACTGCTTCCCGCCTTGGCCAAGCTCACCGGTGAGGCCTGCGAAATCTGCGAGAAGGAATGCCGCAAGCACGAGCAGCATGCCGAATGCAAAGCCTGTGCGGAATCGTGTGTGGCTTGCGCCAAAGAATGCAAGGCGATTTCAGCCTGAACGTGAACGCAATTGCTGACCAGTGAATAACGGGTCGGCGGCTAGTCGAACTTAAAAATCGATAGCCAGGGGCGTGGGCAGTTTGTCATCCAGGTACAGGCTGTACTCGTCCCACACATCTTCACCGTAATGCTTGTCACATAGTGCTTCGATGTCGGCCAGTGTGATGAACAACGTGCTGAACATGGTGTCGTAGTAAAACGGTTCGCTGGTGCCGGTGGCCACGTCTTCTTCGTGGTGGTAGCCGTGCACCCACACACGCTTACCGGCGTAACGGGCTTCGAAAGCCGCCTTGCGCTTTTGGTACTCCGCTTCTTCGTATTCATCGTCGGCCATTTTGCGCAGGTGGTAAACATTGCCATGCATGGGGTGCTTCGGGTCCAACTGCAAATCGACGGTTTGCCAGACGGTGGAAATCTGCGTGGCCACATTGGCCAATTGCTCGGGCGTGATGTCGCCTTCCCAATGCACCACGTCGATACAACGGGAATTGCCGACCTCTCCGTCCCAGATACTGGCGCTGTGTTTCATGGTTTTGGCGGTCATATGCGTGTTGTCTTCCGTAATTCTTGAATGCCCCTATCTTATGAGGGATTCAAAATGATGTGAATTTCCCTACTTGTGGTGGCGCACTGGGAAAAGGAACTGGACCGTGATGCCATGAACGAGGCGCTTAAGTCCTGATCTTCATCAAGTCTTGGCGGCCTTTAAAGTCGCCAGCAGGCCCCCAAAGTTTGCTGGCGAAGGTATGATTCTTCAGGAGTCATTGCAAGCAAATGTTCAACACCCCCCACCTTCTGGATCAACTGGTCAGCCTGACTGGAATTCGCGATCTGGAATTGCTGGAAGCCAGTCTGCTCAAGACGCTGAATGGTTTTATTCACCCCACCGGTTTGTCGCTCTACAAGGTATCAAGCCGGGGCGAAGTGCGTTCCGAGGTGATTTTCGGGTCTGAAAAGTGCCAGGTCCTTCGCGAAGGATTTGACGTCTCCCCTGAACTGTTACAAGCCTTTCAGCAACACCACGCGGCAGACTCGTCCACGCTACAACTCGCGCTAGCGGACGGGTTCTTGAATGTCATGACGGTTATGGATACGCGCTCGGCCACGACCTATCTGGTCATCCGCAGCAAAGTCGCATTGCTGGATAGTGACAGCCGCGTGATTGACGGCATGCTGCAAATCTACCGGAACTTCTGCCAGTTGCTGCAAGAGTCCCAGACCGACTCATTAACCGGTTTGGCCAATCGCAAGACCTTTGACGAATGCTTTAGCCGCGTCTATGAGTTGCAGCCGATGGAAAACGACCATCCGGTTGCGGTTGATCTACGCAAGTCGCAAAGTCCGACCAGTTACTGGATCGCCATGATCGACATCGATCATTTCAAATCGGTCAATGACCGTTTTGGCCATCTGTATGGTGACGAAGTGCTGATCCTGCTGGCGCATTTGCTGAAAAATGCTTTGCGAAACGATGACCTGGTTTTCCGCTTTGGTGGCGAGGAGTTTGTGTTGATGATCCGTTGCCACGACCGCGAGGAGGCAGCCGGCCTTCTGGAGCGTTTGCGTAAATCGGTGGAGACCCAGAATATCCCCCAGGTTGGCCAGGTCACCATCAGCATTGGTGCCACGGAGATGATCCGCAACACCTTTGCCGGTACGCTGCTGGACTATGCCGACAAGGCACTGTATTTCAGCAAGCAAAACGGCCGGAACCGGCTCACCTTTTTTGAAGACATGGAGCGGGATGGACTAGCCACACGCGAAATGCCGCCCAGCGAGAACCTTGATTTCTTCTAAAGCGTAACGCTAAGGCGCGGGCTGGGGCGGAGGGGAAGAGCCTTCCTCAATATCGTCCCGTTCTTCCAGCGCTTCGCCAAATTGCAGTGCCACGAATGCGCGCATGAACCACTTCAACGGGTCTTCACGAAACGCCGGAACGTAACTCCAGTCCGGGCTGAACCAGTCGTTCAAAACATCTTCGACCGCATACCAGTCGTTCGACAGCAGAGGTCCGCCATGGGTCCAGTCGCTTGATGGGTGAAAGGTCTCGGGATGCCAGAGTCCGCTATCCGGATCGTGCTTCTCGCCGGGCGCAAGAGGTTGCTCCTGTAGCGTCAGATTGGCGGCCTTGGCCACCCAGAAATCCAGCAGCGTGCCCTCAATTCTCTTCGCATTCATATAGTCATCTCCTCGTCGGACGCAACATGCGTTCTGATGGGGTTGTCAGATTACCAGCCCTTAGCCGCAGCTCCCAGCTATTTTTGCAAGCGTCTGAAACATCGCCTACTGCGAAGCCCCCACGGCGTTACTTTTGGCGCGCTGGTACAAAGGCATGACCCGGGGCAGATTGGCTTGAATATCGGCGATACGGGTTGTGCCAGACGGGTGGGTAGACAGCCATTGCGGCGGCGCACCTTTGTTGGCGGCGCCCATTTTCTGCCACAAAGTCACTCCGGCCCGTGGATCAAAACCGGCGCGCGCGGCCAACTCCATCCCCACCAGATCAGCCTCGGATTCGTCGGAACGGCTGAATTCCAGGGTGAGCAATTGCGCGCCGTAGTTGGTGACCGTCTGGCCGATCTGCCCCAGGCCAAAAAGCTGCGTGATGACGCTGGCGCCAATGCCGGTGGCGGCATTTTTGCCCATGCGCTCGCGGGCGTGTTCGCGCAAGGCATGCGCAATCTCGTGGCCCATGACCATGGCCACTTCGTCATCCGTCAGTTGCAACTGCTTGAGGATGCCGCTGTAAAAAGCGATTTTTCCGCCGGGCATGCAAAACGCATTGATCTGGGTCGAGCCAATCAGATTCACCTCCCACTTCCACTGTTTGGCGCGCTCGTTCCAGGGGATGGCAAAGGGAATCAGACGTTGCGCGATGCTGCGCAAGCGCTTGACCTGGGCATTGTCGGCAGGGCCCAAGGCATTTTTCGCTGCGGCCTGCTGCAGCATTTGCGCGTAGTTTTGGGCCGCAGAACGCTCGACACTTTCTGCTGGAACCAATTGGGTAAAGGCGGAATTCTTGCCCACATTCACGCCTTCCTGGGCCTGGGCCTGGGCAGTTCCCTGCAGGGTCAAAAAGGCCCACAGCATTGGCGCACCAAAACGCAGGACAAACCGACGGGAAAAACGGCGAGATTTCATAAGACCTAGAGATGGGGCGCAGGCTGCGGGTTTGCAACCGGGCAGCAAGTATTATTCCTGCATGAATCCTACAACGCACGGCCCATCCGCACCGGCTGACAAACCCACCTGGGCGCAAACCCTCAAGGTCTATCTGGAGCCGGCCTCCCTGCGCATGTTGTCGCTGGGTTTTTCTGCCGGTCTACCCCTGCTGCTGGTTTTTGGCACGCTAAGTTTCTGGCTGCGCGAGGCCGGGGTCGATCGCAGCACCATCGGTTTTTTGAGTTGGGTCGGCCTGGCCTACGGCTTCAAGTGGGTCTGGTCGCCACTGGTCGATCGCATGCCGATCCCACTGCTGACACGCTGGATGGGACGCAGACGCAGCTGGCTGCTGCTGGCCCAGTGCCTGATCATGGGGGGCCTTGTCAGCATGGCACTGACCGACCCCAAACTGGCGTTGGCGCCCATGGTCTGGTGCGCCATTGCCGTGGCCTTTGGCTCCGCCACGCAGGACATCGCGCTGGACGCTTTTCGCATCGAATCTGCTGATGTGCAGCACCAGGCCGCGCTCGCCGCCACCTACCAGACCGGCTACCGCCTGGCCATGATCTGGGCCGGTGCAGGGGCCCTCTGGATTGCCGCCCGTTCAGAAGTTGCGGGCACCGCCAATTACCAGCACGGTGCTTGGCAAACGGCTTATCTGGTGATGGCGCTGTCCATGTTGCCCGGCGTACTGACCGTACTTTTTTCCAAGGAGCCCACGCCTCGGCCCCTGCCGCACCCCAAAAACGCAGCCGAGTGGTTGCGTGGCGCGCTGGTGGAACCCTTTGCCGAATTTCTGCGCCGCTACCGCTGGCAGGCCGCACTGATCCTGGCATTGATTGCCACCTACCGCATCAGTGATGTGGTGATGGGCATCATGGCCAACCCGTTTTATGTGGACATGGGCTATACCAAGGACGAAGTCGCAGCCGTCACCAAAGTCTTTGGCGTGATCATGACCTTGGTGGGTGCTTTCATCGGCGGCGCCATGGCCTTGCGCATGGGTGTGATGCGCGTGCTGATGCTGGGCGCTTTGCTGAGTGCTGCCAGCAACGTGCTGTTTTCCTGGCTGGCGGGACAAGGCCACGATGTGAGCAAACTGGTGTTTGTGATCTCGGCCGACAACCTGGCCAGCGGCAT
>CAIQEX010000681.1 GCA_903870955.1 uncultured beta proteobacterium | reverse complement strand
TGATGGCAGAGCCCGCGTCCGCTTTTGCGGCCAGGGTCTGCTCTTCCTGGAATGCGATCATGTCCTCAACCGCTGCAAAATACTTTTGCTCCAGCGGCACCAACTCGGTCTGGAGCGCAATTTTTGCCATCTCCTGCGAACTGGATGCCGCCTGCGACACGACACGCTGGCTCACGGGCAGGTACTGCCCGCGCACATCAGACAGGGCCTTGAACAAGGCACGACCCTTTTCAGATTTAAAGGTCGGATCCAGTTTAGCCAGCACCTCCGTGTTTTCCTTCTGCAGACTGGTGATGGTTTGCCCGGCCTTCTTGACCTCATCCCCGTCGGATAGCAGCATCATGTCGCGCATCAGGCGTGAAGAGTCATTCAAACGGTCGTTGACCTTGTGCAGCGCACTGATCTTGGGGTAACGGTTATCCACCACATTGTCAAAAGCAGACTGCGCGCCGCTGGCCTTAAAAAAACTGAGTGTGCCCATCAGCACAATCAGAAAGGCCAGCAAGCCAAAGCCCAGTTTGAGCAGGGTGGAAATTTTGATATCTGAGCTTTTCATGGCGAGTACCTGAAGTAATTTAAGTCGTAAACACGGTTAGCACGCCGGTATAACCATAGAGATGGTCATAGGCGATTTCGCCACCCGCAAAAAATCCTACCAATGGCACGTCGCCCAGTGCCTTGCGCACCAACTGCAACTCGGCGCTTGGTCCACCAAAGTGCGGCCCGCCGCGCCCGGTACAACTCACATACACTGCGCCGGCAATCCGCCTTGCCAGATGCGGTGCGGCATCCAGTTCGGACTCGGCCAAGGCCGTCGCAATTTGAAGCGGCATTTCGGCGGGCTCCAACTCTTCGCGTATTTCTGCGCAGACGCGCATCAAGTCCGACCGTGCAGCCTGCATGTTGCGCTGGCAAAAGGCCATGCGCATATCTTTTTGCACCAGATCGGCGATGGCTACGCCACGCCGTCCAGGGTCCAGACCGATGATGTGGCGCACGGTGACATCGTTGCCAAAGTTGCCAGTCTGGCGTACCGGTTCGCCATCGGCTCCGGCCAGCCCGACCAGGGTGGCGCGCACGGTTTCCAGGGCTTCCTGCGGCCGCTCCAAAGAGATATGCAAATCGGCCAGCAGCACGTCCAAGGCCGGCTCCCCATCCAGTTCCAGGATCAGGTTGTGGTCGGCAGCGGTGACCGTGCGGGCCTTGGATATGGGCTTGCAGCCCTGCGTCACCCGTGACACCAGACCTACTGAGGGACCCAACGCAACGCCGCTCAAACCACCTAGAAAAACGCCGCTGGCCGCACCGTGACCACTGATGTTTCCGTCACCTGACACCGCAAATTGCACACTGGCGGTTCGGCTGGACGACAGTCCGCCAAACAAAAACTCTGAATCGGTACGATGGGCCAACTCGAAAATAAGTTCCCCAACGTCTGGCGTGCCGCCATCGGCATGCACCAGTGCCGTGTGCATCTCAAAGCCCAGACCCAAGGGCGCGACGCCAGAAAAAACGCGGTACTGATCAGGCGGCAGTTCCAGCAGCATGACAGCCATAGCGGGCTCATCAAAATACTCGACATTGTTGGAGCAAATGCCGATCCCCACGGTGCCCGACCAGTCGGTGACCAGTGGCAGTTCGGCACCCAGATGTTCCAGAATTTCCTGGGCCTGGCCCGCGTAGTGGTCCGTGATGTAAAGCAGGGCCAGGGTGGGATTGGCGGCGTAACCATGCAGCGTCATTTGCGCGCGCAATTGCGCCAGCACCAAGGCAGCGGCCATTTGCCACTGCGGATGCGTGGCATGGCCATAAGGAAATAGTTTCATAGCCTCACCGGCCGGACGACCGTTTTACCGGCCAGCCGCCTTTCTTGCAGCGGTCTTGCGCGCAGGCGCCTTTTTGGCCGCAGTTTTCTTTGCCGCATCACCGGCCGCCTTGGCTGCGCCTTTAACGACCCCGGCTGCCATGGTCTTGGTCAGGTCCACGGCGGTTTTTGACGCCACTTCTTTCAGTGCACTCGCCGCAATGTTCTGAAATTGCTGGGTTAACGAGCCCCACAATTGCAACGGGTCGACCATACCGCCGCTCGCGGCGCCCGCCGCCTTGCCGGGGGTTTTGGAGGCTCGACTCGGCTTTTCAACCTCAGGCGCTGCCGGTTCAGGAGCCTTCTCGGCGGGCTTTTCAGCCGGTTTTTGCACGCTACTGGCCGCGGCCTCTGCGGCCTTGGGTTTGAAGGCATTGGCAAGATCGCCCAAATTGAAGTTCATGCCTTTCAGCGTGGCCAGAGTCATGCGCTGAACTTCCAAAGCCTGAATCGTGGCGCTCAGGGCACGCGAGTTCTGCTCTAACCAGAACTGCACATTCTTGAGTTCACCGATGCGCTTGTCCAGTTCCTCTACGTTGAGCGTGGGCGCCACCCAATTGCCCATGTTGGGTATTTGGGGAACATTGGCACTCGCGCCCTTGGCCAAGTTTTGCAAAAAATCAAAGCCGGGAACAAATTTGGCAAATCCGCTGGTATCTGAGTCGCTCATGGTGTCTTCCTTGCGCTGTTGGAGATGGGATGGATCTTGTAATGCACTTTACTCCATCCCAGCCTTGCGGCAAGCAGAAAACGCGGCTAGTTCGGATCGGTAATGAAGCCAATCTTGTGCACGCCAGCACGTTGGGCCGCGGCCATTGCCCGGGCCACACGCTCGTAGCGAACCGCCTTGTCGCCACGGATATGCAGCTCGGGTTGGGGCACCTGGGATGCTGCGGCCGTGAGGCGCGCCTGCAGCGCTTCATCCGAGATCGGCTCGGCATTCCAGAAGTAAGCACCGCTCGCATCCACACTCAGACGAACCGTCTCGGGTTTGATGTTCTCGGGCTGGTTGGTGGCTCTCGGCAAATCAATGTTGACCGCGTGCTGCATCACCGGAACAGTGATGATGAAAATAATGAGCAGCACCAGCATGACGTCGACAAAGGGCGTCATGTTGATTTCATTCATGACCTCGTCGGTCTCGTCCTGGGTGCCGAAGGCCATGTCAGCTTCCCCTCTTGTTGGCGTTGCCCTGCCCCACCCGCGCACCGGTCACAAAGTAAGCGTGCAAGTCGTGGGCAAAACGGTTCAGCTTGGCAATCACTTTTTTGTTGGCCCGCACCAGCGCGTTGTAGCCCAGCACCGCCGGAATCGCCACCGCCAGCCCCAGCGCAGTCATGATGAGCGCCTCGCCAATCGGACCAGCCACCTTGTCGATGGTGGCCTGACCGGCCACGCCGATCGCCATCAACGCATGGTAAATACCCCAAACCGTGCCAAAAAGACCGACAAAGGGCGCGGTAGAACCGGCAGAAGCCAAAACCGCCAGCCCCGACTGCATGCGCGCCGTGCTGTCGTCGACACTGTTGCGCAGGCTGCGCGTAACCCAATCACTGAAGTCAAAGCTTTCATGCAACTCGGCTGGCTTGTTGGCAGCATCCGGTTGCAGGTGGGCGGCGGCTTTTTGTCCTTCCAGCGCCAGCGCCAGGAACGGGTTATCAGCCCCATCGCCCAGTGCCTGCAGGCCAGTGGACAAGTCTTTGGCATGCCAGAAACTCTCGGTGGCTCCGGCTTGCACGGAGAGTCTCCGCAAATCCAGCAAGCGAAACAGGATCACCAGCCATGAGGCCAGCGACATGGTCAGCAGGATCAGCAACACGGCTCGGGTAACAGCGTCGCCTTGTGTCCATACATTGACCAGCCCAAACTGCGTATTCATTGAAATTTACTCCGGAGGTTTGAATCTAATGGGAACTTCCACTGCCATTTCTGTTGGCACGCCGTTTCGTTTTCCCGGCACAAATGACCAACCCGAAACCGCTTTAAGCGCTGCTTGATCCAATCGCTCATAACCGCTCGATGTTTTGACACTGATCGACTTTGGCCGCCCTTCCGGATCGACCACAACAGTCAGCAATACGCGTCCGTACTCCAGGCGACGCGCACTGATCGGAGGGTACACGGGTTGCGGGTTGTGCAGATACTCGGCGTCACTAGTCGGCAACTCCACCTTGGGTGCCGGCGCAGGGGCGGGTGGGCTGGGCGCCGTGACCACCGGCGCCACCGCAACCGGCGCGTGCGTCACTCCAACCGGTGCATTGGCCGTCGGAGTGGGGTCGGCGATGGCCAGCGGCATGGGCGCGGGTGCAGGAGCGACGGGGGGTGCCGGGGTCGGGGTCGGTGCCGCAACAGGGGTTTTCACGCTTGGGGGCGGCTTGGGGATTACGGGCGGCGGCTTGATCTCGGGGGGCACCACAGGCGTAATGAACTCCACCGGGACCACGATTTCTTCGGCCAGTACCCAAACGCGTTGCAGCAAGCCGGTCTGCAATGCCCACAGCGCCAAAGCATGCAACAGCAGTACGCTGGCAACAACAATGACGCGCTGGCGATGAATGGATGGGTGAATGTGCATGGGATTCAGCATCCCATTTTCTACTATGAAAAGCCTTTGCCGGATCGCCATGGCAAACCCGTGCAAGCGGCCCTCCAATTAAATCGCATTCGAAAAATATTCGTGCCGGGAATCAAGGCGCCTCAACCGTCACTTTGATGGAACCGAACCAGGCAGAAATCTGCGCGATTTCTGAGTCTGTGAGTTGTTTGGCAATCATGTTCATCACTTCGTTCTGACGCTTACCGCTGCGGTAGTTGCGCAACTGTTCGTTGATATATATAGCCTGCTGCCCAGCCAGATTGGGAGCATTCGGAAGGGTGGCGACACCTATTCGGCCATGGCAAAGTGCACACGCCGTCTCCGCCTTGGCACGGCCCGCCTCGACATCATCGGCATAGCTATGCAGCGCGGTGCATGTCAGTAAAAGAAGGAATAGTTTCTTCATGGTCAATGTGAATTATAAAAAAGTCGGGGCCCCAAATGGAGCCCCGCTCTCAATCATGTCACGGGCACACAGCCCGTGCAATATCCCAAATTACTGGCCGCTGTAGCTGATGCGATAAATCGCACCGGCGTAGTCGTCAGACACCAGGATGGAGCCGTCAGGCAAATTGGCCACGTCGACTGGGCGAGCCAAAGCGCGTCCCGTCTTCTTGTCCAGGAAACCGTCAGCAAAGACTTCCGCAGGACCTGCGTTGCCGTCAGCCTTGATCGGCACGAAGTTGATCAGATAGCCGCTCGGCACGGTACGGTTCCAGGAACCGTGGGAGGCTACGAACAAACCGCCTTGGTACTTCGCAGGGAAAGCCGTGCCGGTGTAGTGGGTCACGCCGAGCTGGGCTTGGTGCGCAGGAAACTCGACTTGCGGGAAGATCGCGCCAGCTGGTTCCTTCATGTCCTTCAGGTCAGGAGCAGCACCTGAACCAGCCACCTTGAAGTGACCGTTCCAGTACGGGAAGCCGAAATGTTCGCCGGCTTTGGTGAGTTTGTTCAACTCGCCTGGAGGCACGTCATCACCGAGTCCGTCCACCTGGTTGTCAGTCGTCCAGATGTCGCCCTTAGGTCCGATCGAGAGGCCAGCGGGATTGCGCATGCCCTTGGAGTAGACCGTGCGACCGGAGCCGTCCAGGCCGTTGAAGCGCAGCACACCGCCAATGCCCACTTCTTC
>CAIQEX010000680.1 GCA_903870955.1 uncultured beta proteobacterium | reverse complement strand
GTATTGGGCGTGGTGGCATGCTGACGAAAATTCTGGCCGCCAAACGGGCCGCTGGCTCTGGCGCATCGACCGTCATCGCCTGGGGACGCGAACCCGACGCATTGATGCGTCTGACGGCAGGCGAGTCGATCGGTACTTTGCTCGTCGCCCAAACCCAGAAAACGCAGGCCCGCAAGCAATGGATCGCCGACCACCTTCAGATGCGTGGTGCCGTGGTGGTGGATGCGGGCGCGGTTCTCAAAATTCGTGATGGTGGAAAGAGCCTTCTGCCCATCGGAATGGTGCAGGTCGAGGGCGACTTTTCACGCGGCGATGTGATCGCAGTGCGGGACGACAGTGGAACGGAAATCGCCCGTGGCCTAGCCAACTATGCCAGTGCCGAGGCGCGTTTGATATGCCGTAAACCGTCCAGCGAAATTGAGCGCTTGCTCGGCTATGCGGCAGAGGCGGAAATGGTGCACCGGGACAACTTGGTCATCACGCGATAACCAAGGCATTTGGCCGGCGCTAATTGGTCTTGATGGGTTGACCTGGAGCTCGGCCACTCTTTAGTGCGGCGATGATTTCCTGCTTGCTGGTCGCCAGGCGATTTTGACATCCACCCTGTCTTGCAAAGACTTGAGCATGGTGGGAAGGCATGTTGTCGTTCATGTCTTTCCATTCCGGGTTTCCAAGCAGAGACCACTTTCCGGAAGCACCCCATCTGGCATAGGTCTTCACTTCATTGGTGACGCAGCGGATGCCCTCGTAGACCGCATTGGTACTGCCCGTGGCATTGGTCATGACAACGACATAGCGCACGATGCCGTCGCCGCCAACCAGAATGGTTTCTGGGTCCACGGTGACCTTGACCGATACATGCAAAGGCATGTCCAGAGCAATCAATTTGTCTTTTGAGAACTCGGGCGGTGGTGGCGCTTGTTCCTCGGTCCAATCGGGATTGTCCAGGCCATTGCCGGTTTGAGCCATGCTACAGGGGCCTGACAATGCCAGTGCAGCGGACATGGCCAGCATTGCGGCGAAATTACTTTTCATAGAGGCTCAGAGGTGTTGCGACCGGTTTGGCTATCTGCATCAGGAACAGGCTGTTGGTTCGTTACGGACGGAGGCGTAGCAGCTGTCCATGTGGCAGGCTCCATCTCGCGCGATCGGTTTCCGTGGCGCAAATAGCGGTTGCGCGAATCATGGCGCGGCAAAAAACGCGCCAACTCGGTAAGTGCCATTTCATACACGCCGCGTTTGAATTCGACCACGGCTTCCAGCGGCACCCAGTAATCGTTCCAACGCCAAGCGTCAAACTCCGGGTGGTCCGTCGCACGCAGGTTTAAATCCCAGTCGTGGCCGGTCAGCTGGAGCAAATACCAAATCTGCTTTTGGCCCTTGTAATGGCCACGCGCATCGCGTCGTATGTACCTGTCTGGCACCTCATAGCGCAACCAGTCTCGGGTACGGGCAACAATAGCGACGTGCTCCGGATGCAGCCCCACTTCCTCATGCAATTCGCGGAACATGGCTTGCTCCGGGGTTTCTCCCCGGTCAATGCCACCTTGCGGGAATTGCCAAGAGTGTGTGCGTATCCGTTTGCCCCAAAATACCTGATTTTTCTGGTTGAGC
>CAIQEX010000679.1 GCA_903870955.1 uncultured beta proteobacterium | reverse complement strand
TGCTGTTCTTCAACGGCGACATGATCATGGGCTACGGCCTGGCCGGCCCGACGCCCAGCAACAGCATAGCCGACGTGGTGGGCTCCGACCTGATGGCCTTCTACCGCCAGTACGGCTTCTGGCGCGGCATGGTGGCACCACTGATGGAAGCGGGAACCTACGTGGTGCCGGTGCCCGGCAACCACGAAGTGCAATCCAAGCCTTTGGGCAAAAAAGCGCAGCCTGAGAACGAAAATGCCTGGCGCGCCAACATGGGCGATTTGATTGTCGATACCGACCGGTTTCAGAAAATCGTCGGTACCGAGGCCAGCCATATCAATGTGCAAAACAACGGCGCTCTGGATGGCTTGAGTACGGACCAAAGCCAGTTGTCCTACAGCTTTGATGCGGGTGATTCGCACTTTGCCATCATCAACACCGACCCGGTCGGCAAAGACAATTCCGCACCGGTGGTCTGGTTGGCCAAAGACATGGCCGAGGCGCAGGCGCGCGGGTCCAAACATCTGTTTGTGTTTGGTCACAAGCCCGCCTATACCTATTACTTCGGCATGGGCGAAAACCCCGCTCCGGGTATCGCAGGTTTGGACAAATCAAACAAGGAGCGGGACGCGCTGTGGGATGTGATTGAGCGCTTTGGTGCCACCTATTTTTGCGGCCATGAACACGAGTTCAATATGGCGCAACCGCGCGGTGCCGCATGGCAGGTATTGGTGGGTGCGGGTGGCTCACCCTGGGATGCACAGCCTGGTGAAGTGACCAAGAATCCGGATACCGATCGCGCCTACGCCTGGGCCACGGTGTCGATTCACCAAAGTGGAAAAGTGGATGTGGACGCCTACGGATTCAGTGACACCTATGGCAGCACCAAAATGCTCAAGCACGTGGTGCTCGCGCGCTAGGTCCATGTGAACCTTGCGGGCCAAACTTTCAATGCGCCCGCAAGTGAACCCTGGGGTTCTTGGTGGTTCGTCGCTCATGGTTACCCGCCCATTGTGCGGCGATGGGGGTTAACTGCTTTTTGGTCGCCAACTCATCCAATAGCTGTAAAACCATTGGGTCTTGCGCGCCATATCGGGCCTGCATTTTCTGGCACAGACGTTCGAGATTTTGAAGACTTTTACTCATTTTCCATCTCCTTAGGACTACATAGAGAGTAGTCCAAGTCTGACATCATAGGTGTTCAGTGTGCAGAAACCCTGACAAATCATTGATAGCGTCGATTGACTTCAAATTGTCAAAAAAGCATCATCAAATTGCAGCGTTGGAACTTTAGCCTAGCGCTGTGAAAAATTCAGACGACCTCCTCATCGAATCCTACGCCGCAAAGCCAGCCAGCCTGCGCATTGCGGTCGTTACGGAAACTTTTCCACCCGAAGTCAACGGTGTCGCCATGACGCTGGGGCGCATCGTGGAGGGCTTGATATTGCGCGGTCACGCGGTGCAAATTGTGCGACCCAGGCAATCGCGCGAGGACTTCGAACCACGCGCCGGGCTCGATCAGGTTTTGTCCAAAGGCATTCCAGTTCCTACCTACGGCGAGTTGCGCTTTGGCCTGCCGTCCAAAGGCCGCCTGGTCAAACTCTGGAGTGAGCAGCGTCCGGATATCGTGCACGTGGTCACTGAGGGCCCCTTGGGCTGGTCTGCCGTGGCTGCGGCGCGTAAGCTGCATCTGCCCATTACCAGTTCGTTTCACACCAACTTTCACAGCTATTCGCAGCACTACGGCATGGGCTTGTTGAAGTCGCCCATCGAGAGCTATTTGCGCAAGCTGCACAACCGCACCCAGGCCACCATGGTGCCTACCCGCGCCATGCTGCAGGAGCTCAAGGGCCGTGGTTATGACAACGTCACGCTGGTGTCGCGTGGGGTGTCCATAGAGCTTTTTAAGCCATCGCGTCGCTCCGAGGATTTGCGCGCCAGCTGGGGTGTGCAACCCGATGACAAAGTGGTGATGCTGGTGGGCCGTTTGGCCAAAGAGAAAAACGTCGGGCTGGTGGTCTCGGCCTTTCGCGCCATCCAGGCCAAGCTGCCGCGCGCCAAGCTGGTTTTTGTTGGTGACGGACCCTTGCGCAAGGATCTGGAAGAGGCGGTGCCGGATGCCCACTTTGCCGGCATTCGCAAAAACGAAGAACTGGCTACGCACTACGCCTCCGGTGATCTGTTCCTGTTCCCCAGCATGACCGAGACCTTTGGCAATGTGGTGCCCGAGGCCATGGCCAGCGGCCTGGCGGTTCTGTCTTACGCCAACGCCGCAGCGCAGGAATTGATCGTCAACCAACAAAACGGCGTGCTGGTGCCCAACGGCGACGAACTGGCCTTTGTCAATGCTGCGGTAGCGTTGGCCACCGACGCTGCCTTGCAACAAAAGCTGCGTGCCCAGGCTCCCGGTAGCGTGGCCTATCTGGCCTGGAGCGCCGTGGCCGACAGTTTTGAGGGCGTCTTGCGGGATGTGTTGTCGCGCCACACGCAACCGTTCAATGCCGTCTACGGCACTGAACGGATTACGCAATTACAAGCGCAAGAGCGCCTGGCCCATCCGCACGTGAGTCCCTTGCTCTAGACCTTCACACAGTGTGAATCCGGCAGGTGCCAGAAGGATCACCGTAGACCCATGCTGGAACCAACCCATCTCCTGCCCTTTGGTAAATGCCGCGTTGCAGGCCATCGTCTTGGCGCCCTTGTAGCCCATGTGAAACAGAACATCCAAAAAGTGCAGCCGGATGCTGGCCACCAGAATGGCAGCCACCGGAACCAGCGCAATGCGTTGCCCGGCCATAGGGCCGCTGCCGTTCAGCCGGGTACTGATAAAGGCGCGCTCATTTTTGCAAAACAGCTTTTCCACGCGCTTCAGGGCAATCGGGTTGACGTTCCAGGTATCGCCCGAAAAGTAGCGCACCTTGTCCACCGTGCAGTCGTAGGGTGCATGAAAGCGGTGGTACATGTAGGACGTCAAACGCAACGTGACAAAGCTGCCATTGCGCCAGGCTTCCAGGTCTTCCTCATGGCCCAGCAGGTCCTCCAGCGTGTAGGGAAAGCCCTTGGCCTGAAACACCTGTGTACCTTCGATCGGGCCATGCGCGCCGATGATGGCATCCACCGGGCTGCTGAGTACGTTAGCGTCCTGGTCAATGCTGCGCGCGCCTTCTTTCAGCTGGCGGGTAAAGCAGTCATGCATGCTGGTGAAGTGCTGCTTCTTGGCCTCGCTCAGATCCAGATCACTAAAGAATTTCCAGATGCCAATCGAGGCACGCGCCACCAGCGGATTTTCTATTTTGCTGATGCGCCCCACGAACTGGGTCAGCCAGCGTCGCGGCAGCCGGTTGGTCAGCAAAAAGTTCAAGTCTTCATTGGCCAGCAGGCTGTGAAGCTGTTTTTTCAAAGTCATGTTTTTAGTTTCTCAAGTTTGTTTTGCATGGAAGGCAATTTCTCGTGAATGAATCGTTTGGTTTTAATAATCTGGCGCAATCCGTCTTCGTGGGCGCCGTGGGCAGTGCGGCCCTGTTCCTGGCATTGCGCAAGGCACAGGCCCGTTTGCAACTGTCTTTTGCCAAGCATCGCTCCCTGGCCGGACACCCGCGCATGGCACGCCGGGTTGCCGCCCTGTTGCCCAGTTACAGCTACGACGAGGACCAGGCCTTCGCCGTCGACGGCGCGCCGCCTGAGGTGGTGGCCAAGCGCAAGGCGGCCTTTGGTTCCTTGATCGCTCGGGGCCAAGCGCGCTATCCCAAAACGTTGCAAGCCAGCGCGGCAGCGGCCGAGAGTTTGTCTGACCTGCAATTCGTCAGCGCCTACCGCGTGCCGTTCCAGTTTCGCAAACTGGCTGCACAGGGGCTGAAGGTGGGCTCCTTTGTGCAGAGCACGTCGGGCGTGACGGTGACCGATCTGGATGGCAACGTGTTCTACGACCTGACCGGCTCGTACGGCGTCAACCTTTTTGGCAACGACTTCTACAAGCAGTGCATGGCCGAAGGCGCGGAGTTGGTGAAGGATCTCGGGCCGGTGTTGGGTGCCTACCACCCCGTGATGCTGGACAACCTGCAGCGCATCAAGGCCATCAGTGGCATGGAGGAGGTGTCCTTCCACATGTCCGGCACCGAAGCAGTGATGCAGGCGGTGCGACTGGCGCGCTACCACAGTGGGCGCAACAAGCTGGTGCGCTTTTGTGGCTCGTACCACGGCTGGTGGGGCGATGTGCAACCGGGCATCGGCAACCCCATCCATGCCCGCGACACGCTGAACCTGACCGAGATGGGCGCTGCGACTCTGAACGTGCTGCGCACCCGCAAGGACATTGCCTGTGTGTTGATCAACCCGTTGCAGGCGCTGCATCCCAATGCTGCGGCACCCAGCGATGGCTCGCTGTTGGACAGCTCGCGCAAGGCCCACTTCGACCGCCCGGCCTACACCGCCTGGCTGCAGGAATTGCGCCGCATTTGTGATGCGCGTGGCATCTGCCTGATTTTTGACGAAGTGTTTTTGGGCTTCCGTCTGGCCAAAGGCGGCGCACAGGAATACTTTGGTGTGCGCGCCGATTTGGTGACCTATGGCAAGACCCTCGGCGGTGGATTGCCGATTGGTGTGGTCTGCGGCAAGCGCGCCTGGATGCGCCGTTTCCGTGAGGGCTCGCCAGCTGACATCTGCTTTGCACGGGGCACGTTCAACTCGCATCCCTATGTGCTGGGTGCCATGAATGTGTTCTTGAATCGCCTGGAAGATGCCGACATTGCCGCGCTGTATGCCCACGTTGACGAAACCTGGTTGCGTCGCGCCGACCTGTTGAATGCGCGGCTTCAGGCCGCTGGCCTGCCGGTGCAGGTGGCAGGGATGTCCTCGGTGTGGACCGTGCTCTACACACAGCCGGCCAGTTTCAATTGGTTGTTCCAGCATTACTTGCGCTTTGAAGGCGTGGCCCTGAGTTGGGTGGGCAGTGCGCGCATTATCTGGAGCCTGAACTTCAGCGATGCCGAGTTTGAGCAGGTGGTGCAGTGCTTCGAGCGCGCGGCCCGGGCCATGCAAGCGGACGGATGGTGGTGGACCGATGGGGTCAGCACCAACAAAACCATCAAGCGTCGCTTGCTGCGCGAAATGCTGGCGGCCAAGTTCAAGGGAGTGGGGCAGTAGGTCAGAAGCGTACATAAAAAAAGGGGCGCTCGCAGCGCCCCTTTTGCTTTGCGCAGAACTCAGGCTACAGGGCCCAGGGTGCCGCGCTGTTCGATCAGCTCACCACGCATCAAGGCCAGAGGCGCCTTGTGGTAGAGGTAAATGTCATGGAAAGGGTCGGTCAGGATCTTGGTCATCCACACCAAGCCGTCCATCACGCCCTTGATGAAGAACAGGTGCACGGTGCGGAACAGCAGACCACCAATGCCGATGTACAGCCACAGCATGCCGGTGTGGCGCGCGAAGCCTTCCAGGTTACTGGCCGCCTCAAACATGCCCAACATGGTGGGGTCAATCCAGAGGGCCACAGGTGCCGCAGCCCAGATCGACAACAGCACGATTTTGCGGCGCAGGTTGAAGCCCACCTTGATTTCTTCCTTGGTCTCTTGCGATGCCTGGTTCACTTCGTCGTAGCCCAGGGGCTCAAAGAAGAAGTGGCCGGACTGGCGCGTTGTCATGGACACCAGCCACGCCAGCAACGAGGCCGCAGCGGGGTCTTTGAACAGCAGCGCATAGGCCGTGACAAAGCTGATGGCGCTGATGAGGTGCAGGGTTTGGTTGATACGGCTGTGGTGGTAATAACGGTGATCGTCCCAACGCTGTATTTTGAGTTGCCTAAAAAATTCATTCATGCAAGTAGTCTCCTAAAGGGATGTCGAATGCTAAAAGCATTTGATGGCAAAACCGTGACAACGCTTATGACGTTTTGGTGAATTGCCACACGCTATGCCACACGCTTTGTCACACGTATGAAAATAGGCTTAGCGGCCTATCGCCAGATACTCGAAGCCCATGCCGCGAACCCATTTTGGATCGTACAGATTGCGGCCATCAAAGATCACCGGGCTCTTCAGGCTGGACTTGATGGTGTCGAAGTCCGGGCTGCGGAATTCCTTCCACTCGGTCACGATCACCAGCGCATCCGCGTCCTTCAGGGCCGCCATGGGTGAGTCGGCGAAGCCCACGCGCCTGTCGCCCTGCAGCAGCGCGCGCGCATGGTCTGTGGCAACGGGGTCATAGGCCGACACCGTGGCACCTGCGGCCAACAGGTCGGCAATCACGGTCAGACTACTGGCCTCGCGCATGTCGTCGGTGTTGGCCTTGAAGGCCAGGCCCCAGATGGCAAAGTGCTTGCCCGTCAGGTCCTCGCCAAAGCGCGCCTTGACCTTGTTGCCCAGCACACGCTTTTGCTGTTGGTTGGCAGCCTCCACGGCACCCAGCACCTTGAGGTCCATGCCACCGTCCACTGCCGCTGTCTTGATCAGGGCCTTCACATCCTTGGGGAAACAGGAGCCACCGTAGCCAGCGCCGGCGTACAAAAAGTCGTAGCCGATGCGTGGATCGCTACCGATGCCCTTGCGCACATGCTCAATATCAGCGCCCAACTTCTCGGCCAGGTTGGCCAACTCGTTCATGAAGCTGATGCGGGTGGCCAGCATCGCGTTGGCTGCGTATTTGGTGAGCTCGGCACTGCGGATATCCATCAGCACCAGGCGTTCGTGGTGGCGCTGAAAGGGCGCATAAAGTGCGCGCATGTTGAGTGCGGCCTGTTCGTCGTCGCAGCCCAGCACGATGCGGCCCGGGCGCATGAAGTCTTCAATGGCCGCGCCTTCTTTCAGGAACTCGGGGTTGGAGACCACCGCAAAAGGCGTGTCGACGCCGCGCGCTTTCAACTCGGCTTCAATCGTGGCACGCACCTGGTCGGCGGTACCTACGGGCACTGTGCTCTTGTCGACCACCACCTTGTAGTCGTTCATGTGACGGCCGATGTTGCTGGCCGCCTTGAGCACGTATTGCAGGTCCGCGCCGCCGTCCTCGCCCGGTGGTGTGCCCACCGCAATGAACTGGATCGTGCCAAAGCGGGTCGCGGCTTCGATGTCGTCGGTAAAGTGCAGGCGTCCAGCCTTCACGTTGCGTGCCACCATCTCGTCGAGGCCGGGTTCCCAGATTGGTAACACGCCATTTTTAAGGGCCTCGATCTTGTTCGAATCGGTGTCAAAGCAAATGACATCGTTGCCCACTTCAGACAGGCAGGTGCCTGTGACCAGGCCGACATAGCCCGTACCAATTACCGTGATTTTCATAAGAGTGCATCAGCGTTAGAAAACGGCAATGCTCTGACAACGCTGTGAAAATCTGATGACGCTTTGATGTCATTTGTGCGACTCCACAGCCGCACCTTCCGAAGTGCGAAATTTGCGCGGCGTTACGCGCACATTTCGATGTTGCGGTGTGCCCCGCTGTGACGCACCGTTTGCCAGGCGTGCCAGACTTCGTCCACCGTGGGTGCCTGATGGCCTCCCACCGCGAGCTGATGGTTGCAGCCTTTAGGACCGGCCCGCCACGCGCGCGGTTGGCTGAATAGCTGCACATGGGGCAGATCCAATGACACGGCCATGTGGCTCAAACCTGAATCCACTCCGATGACTCCGTCGGATGCAGCCATGCGGTCCATGACCGTGGGCAAACTGGCGCGTGGCCAGATGTCGGCTTGGTCACCCAGCGCTTCCGCAATACGCGTCACCAAAGCGAGTTCGGTGGCATTGGCATGCGGTAACGCAACGCGCAGACCGGATTGAATCAACCGATGGCCAAGTTCCACCCAGTGGGACTCCTGCCATTCGTTGTCCACGCGCGTGGTGCCGTGGGCCAAGACGACGCTGGACTGCTTTGCCTCCAACGAGCGGGACAGTGGATACACCGCCTGTCCCTGAGGTTCATAGCCCAAAGCTAGCCCTGCCAAAAGGCGGTAGCGGTCAACCGCGTGAATGCGCGTGGGCATTGGCAACTTGCGTTGCAGCAGCAGTTGAACCGGCCATTCGTAACCACAGGCATCGCTGCGGTTGCCGTAGGTGGCGTTGAAACCGCCCGGGTTGAGGTGGGCGCAGCGTGCCTCTAATGCGGATTTGATAAGACCCTGAAAATCGATTACCGCGTCATACGACTGCTGCTTCAATTTCTGGTCAAAGTGCCTGCGTTCGCGTCGGGTCGCCTCGCTCCAGCGCGATTTGCGCCAACGCCGTTGGGCCAACGGCAGTACACGGTGCAGTCCCTGGACCCGGTCTATCAAGGGAGCGAAGGCCTCTTCAACCATCCAGTCGATCCGGGCGTCAGGAAACTGCTGACGCAGATCCCGGACCACCGGGATGGTCTGAATCACATCTCCGAGAGATGACATCTTGACGATCAGGATATTCATGCCACCCGATGCTAGGCATGCATCGTGACAGTCGCGTGAAATGCACCCGGCCGGCAACAATAAAGTCAGGTTCAGGCGAGGGCAATAAGTTTCAATGACTTATATTTCGCTTCGTCGAAATATGGAATGCCAGTGCGCCACCACCCTCAAGAATCGTGGCACTTAGTTATTTAAGCTGAGTACATGTCCCAAGCGTGGGTCGCCTTTGCCGCCGAGTACCTGCAAGTAGGCGTCTTGGACGGCTTCAGGTCCTGTGTGGTGAGTGACGTGCAGCCAGGGTTTCTCAGGCTTGGACACCGTGGCAATGAACGCCTGCCAGGATTTCACCAGACGCTGCCCAAAAACAAGTGCACCCCATTCGTCGCTGCGCTTCTTGATCTGTGCGGGTGCGAAAAACAGTGTCGCCTTGGGGCCAGGCACATCCTTTGCGCCGCCCATTTTCGACACGTGGGTCGCCCCGACTGAACAGCTGTAGCGCAGACCTTTGCAATGGGTGTGTATGGCCTTGCGCAGTGGGGCGTTGCCAGCAAAGTCAACGTAAATGCTGGGCGCGTCAGGTGCAATTCTCTCCAACTGGTCGTAAGTCAGCACCCGGTGGTAGCAGCCCAGACTTTCACAAAACCCCACATTTCCCGGTGAGGTCAGTCCAACCACCTCGACTCCCGGGCGCTGCGCCATTTGAAAGGCGGTGCCATAGGCGGTCTTGCTGGATGCGCTTGAAAGCAGCAGCACGGGTTTGGCCCCATTTGCGGCCGCACCAAAAAAATCGTTGTCCGCCAGAAAGTCGTCGATCAGCCACGCGGTGGTGAACAGGGGGCGCAGAAGCGCCTGAATGGCCTCGGTATCGGCGGTGTAGAACGGATCGGCAGCACAGCGCATGGTTTGGTTGTAAACCCTGTGCAATGCTGCCCGGTGCGGTGATGCATCCATAAAAGAGCCCGCAGAAACTTTGGCGGGCATGAGGTCCACCGCAGTGGACATGGGAAAGTAGCCATAGAGGCGCTCACCCACGGCCAGATCCGGGTGGCGCGACGCCAGCACGGTTCCAAACCCCCACACCGGAATGCGACCCCAGGCGATGCCATCCCCAACATCGGCCACCGGGTAAAACTGCCAATACTGCATCGCGTCACCCATGGCTGCATAGGTGATGTTGTTGGAAGTCAGGGCAAAGTTGTCGATGGCCACGCGCACCTTGCCTTCAGCCAAAGGGCCCAGAGGCGAGGTGCGTAAAGTGGTGGTGGGGAGCTGGTCCCGGCGAACGAGAAGCTCAATCGTGTCAGAGGTTTGCATGGCGTGAAAGTAATGCATTCCGGCTGGAACAGCAAGCCTGCGCGCCAGATAGACCCTCTCTTGCCATCTTCGGCGTGCAACGGTTTAATGGCCCGGATCCAAGCTGCGCCTTGGCTTCACACGCAGGAAGAACTTCAACATGAAAACGGATTACCTGATCGTCGGGACCGGTGCAGTCGGCATGGCCTTTGCCGACACCTTGCTCGACGAGAGTGACGCACACATCACGATGGTTGACAGGCACGCCACACCCGGCGGTCACTGGAACGATGCCTACTCCTTTGTTGCCCTGCACCAGCCATCGGCGTACTACGGCGTCAATTCCACCGAGCTGGGAAGTCACCGCAAAGATGAAAGCGGGCCCAACAGTGGCATGTACGAGCTAGCAGGTGGCCCCGAGATCAACACCTATTTCGACAAGGTGATGCAGCATAGATTTATACCCAGTGGGCGCGTCAGCTACTTTCCCACCAGCAATTACGCTGGCGATGGGCGCATCGTGTCCCTTTTGTCAGGCGCCCAGACTGAAGTTACCGTGCGCAGGAAGACGGTGGATGCGACCTGGTTTTCCCCCAGCGTTCCTTCCACCCACACGCCGCAGTTCGCCATCGCCGACGGGGTGCGTGTGATTGCGCCCAACGGCTTGCCGCAACTCTGGTTGCAGCACGAGGGGAGGACGGTTCCGCAGAAGTTCTGCATTCTGGGTGCCGGCAAAACGGCGATGGACGCCGCAGTCTGGTTGTTGCGCAATGGGGCGGAGCCGCAATCCATTCAATGGGTGGTGCCACGCGACTCGTGGCTGGTCAATCGCCTGCAAACACAGCCTGGTTTGGAGTTCTTCAATCACAGCATTGGTGGCGAATCCAACAAACTTGCGGCCTTCGCAGAAGCAAAGTCGGTAGAGGAAGTGTTTCTCAAACTGGAGTCACTCGGGCAAATGCTGCGTATAGACCCCAGCCACAACCCCACCATGTTTCACTACGCCACGATATCCACGGGCGAGGTGGATTTGCTCCGAACAATTCAACGCGTGATCCGCAAAGGACGTGTGCAAGCGATTGCGCCGGATGCCATGGTCCTGGACCAGGGCACGGTTGCCATGGAACCGGGGACGTTGTATGTGGATTGCACGGCCTCCGCCATTTCACACCGCAAAAGCGAGCCGGTGTTTGGGGAAGGCCGCATACATATCCAGCTGCTCAGGGCGCCATTGGTCACATTGAGTGCCGCCATGACTGCCTATGTTGAAGTGCACGGGGGCGACGACGAACACAAGAACCAACTCTGCCAGCCAGTGCCTTTCCCAAAGAATCTGTTGGGTTATGTGTCTGCAACGCAGGCCAGCTTGATGAACCAGTTTCTTTGGTCAAAGGACAATGCCTTGCGTCAGTGGCTGCGCCATACCCGCCTTGATGGCTTTGGGAAAATGGTCGCGGAATTGAGCAAGGACGATACCGAACGCCAGGCCATATTGGCCCAACTGCGTACCCGCACGACGGCGGCGATGTCCAATATGCCCAAGCTGCTGAGCGCTGCCAGCCAGGTTTGAAAATGGCAGAAAACTGAAGCTGATGTGGGCCAGGTCGGTGACCATTCCAAGAATTCACACTGGGTGGATGGACCTTTCCAGTTGTGTTTTTGCAAGCCGCCCCATGATCGTGGTCGGCCAATTTGACAGCCCCGTCACCCGCCGCCCACGCCGCACCGATCACTTGGGCTCAGCACGGTGAAACGCTAGCCGCCTTCAGTGCCACACCGATGAATTCAAGTGTTAGAGACGGGTTAGGTTTTCGGTGTATGGGAACTCGCAGCCCGTTGGCGAGGACCAACATCACCGTCTATAAATATTCAAAACTGAAGGTCGACAATGGCGGACGGGCAATCTCAGTTGTGCCGCGAAAGCGGAAATTCAAAGCTGAATGCAAAATCGATGCATTTAACATACTGAATCATCTGACTCTCCTGCCCATGCTCCTCCAACGCCTCCTACTGATCAAACTGAGCCCCCAAGCCCCAATAC
>CAIQEX010000678.1 GCA_903870955.1 uncultured beta proteobacterium | reverse complement strand
GCTGGAGCGTGCACGCGCCAAGCGTGCAGCAAAGCCAGACTAAACGCTGCGCCCGGGGTTGGCCAGTTGCGAGAACGCCTTCACCACTTCGGGTGGGGCTTGCACCAGTTCAATCAGGACCCCCTCCCCTGCGATAGGAAACTCATCATTGGCTTTGGGGTGCAGGAAGCAGATATCAAAGCCAGCAGCGCCCTTGCGGATGCCGCCTGGCGCAAAGCGCACGCCCTGTGCCGTCAGCCAATCGACGGCGGTGGGTAGATCATCAATCCACAGGCCAATGTGATTCAGTGGCGTGGCATGCACCGCCGGCTTTTTATCCGGGTCCATGGGTTGCATCAAATCGACTTCGACCTTGAACGGACCCGCGCCAATGGCACAGATGTCCTCATCGACGTTCTCTTTCTCGCTCTGAAAAGTACCGGTTACTTCCAGACCCAGCATCTCGACCCAAAGCTTTTGCAAGCGCTTCTTGTCGGGTCCGCCGATGGCAATCTGCTGAACACCCAATACCTGAAAAGGACGTTTCATTTAGACGAACTCCACAATCGGTTGATCCACCACCAAACTCTCGCCCTTGTTGGCCAGCACCTTGCCGACCACTCCGTCCGCAACCGCGAAGAGCACGTTTTCCATCTTCATGGCCTCAATCACCGCGACGCGTTCACCGGCTTGCACCTTTTGACCGGGTACGACCGCTACGTTGACCAGCAGACCCGGCATGGGGGAGAGCACAAAACGGCTCATATCCGGCGCCGGCTTGAACGGCATCAGGGCATGCAGTTCAGCAGTACGGGGAGACATCACCTGCACGTCGATGCGTTTGCCGTTGTGCTGCACTCGCCAAGCGAGCGGATTGCCGGGCGTACCGCCCTCCACCTGCGCCGTGAATGGCTGGCCATTGACGGTGCCGCGCAGACAAATCGCGTTCAAGCGCGAGTCGCTCTGGATTTCATAGACCTTGCCATCGACGGTGACGCGCGCTGAACCCGTACGTCCGACGTAATCATCCACGTGCACGGGGGTATAGACGTTTGCGCCACCGGCACCCAGCGTCACCACCACGTAGTCTTTGGCAACCGTGACGGCGTAGCCATCCAGCTGACCGCTGATAGCTGCCGCACGCTCACGCGTTTTGCGACGCACCAAGGTTGCCAGGGCCAACAGGAAATTGGCGTCGTCATGTGGCACCTCTTCAGCCAAAAAGCCTTTGCTGTAATGCTCAGCAATAAAGCCGGTATTGAAATCACCCGAGACAAATTTGGGGTGCGCCAACAGCGCTGACTGAAACGGAATATTGCTCGACACGCCACGGATCACAAAACCGTTGAGCGCCTCGCGCATCTTGGCAATCGCATCGTTGCGGTCCCGTCCGTGCACGATCAGCTTGGCAATCATCGAGTCGTAATACATCGGGATTTCGCCACCATCCACCACACCCGTGTCGACACGCACGCCATAGAGGTGCTCGGTGTCGCCCTGCCACATGGTCTGCTCGGGCGGCGCAAAGCGCACCAAACGGCCAGTGGAGGGCAGGAAGCCGCGGAAAGGATCTTCCGCGTTGATCCGGCATTCCATGGCCCAACCATCTCGCTTTACTTCTGCCTGGGTAAGCGGCAACTTTTCACCCGCAGCCACGCGAATCATCAACTCCACCAAGTCCAGACCGGTGATGGACTCGGTCACTGGATGTTCCACCTGCAGGCGGGTGTTCATTTCAAGGAAGTAGAAGCTCTGGTCTTTGCCGACCACAAACTCCACCGTGCCAGCACTCTGGTACTTCACCGCCTTGGCAAGGGCCACGGCTTGCTCGCCCATGGCCTTGCGGGTCGCGTCGCTGATAAACGGAGACGGCGCCTCTTCAATAACCTTCTGGTGACGGCGCTGAATGGAGCACTCACGCTCATTCAGGTAGAGCACATTGCCGTGCGAGTCGCCGATCAACTGGATTTCAATATGCCGTGGCTCTTCCACAAACTTCTCGATGAACACCCGGTCATCGCCAAAGCTGTTGCGTGCTTCGTTCTTGCAACTGGTGAAGCCTTCAAAAGCCTCTTTGTCGTTATAGGCCACGCGCAAGCCTTTGCCGCCACCGCCGGCGCTGGCTTTGATCATCACGGGGTAACCAATGCCTTTGGCGATTTCAACGGCTTTCTCCGGCAAGTCAATCGCGTCGTTGACACCGGGAATACAGTTAACACCCGCAGCACCGGCCAACTTCTTGGACTCGATCTTGTCGCCCATGGCGGCAATCGAAAAGTGCTTGGGACCGATGAACGCAATGCCTTCTTCTTCGCAACGTTTGGAAAAATCGGCGTTTTCGCTCAGAAAACCGTAACCCGGATGCACCGCCTGCGCACCCGTTTGCTTGCAGGCCGCAATGATTTTCTCGGCCAGCAAGTAGCTCTCGCGGCTAGGCGCTGCACCAATGTGCACGGCTTCATCGGCGAGCAAAACATGGCGCGCTTCGCGGTCGGCATCGGAATACACCGCAACGGTCTTGATGCCCATTTTGCGGGCTGTAACGATTACACGGCAGGCGATCTCGCCCCGGTTGGCTATCAGTATTTTGGTAAACATGTTCTTGTTCTCCTGGGGCTTAGAGCGGAATGTTGCCGTGCTTGCGCCACGGGTTTTCCAATTTTTTGTCTTTGAGCATCACCAGCGAACGGCAAATGCGTTTGCGGGTTTCGTGCGGCAGAATCACGTCGTCGATGAAGCCGCGCGCTCCAGCCACAAAGGGGTTGGCGAAGCGGGCTTTGTATTCGGCTTCTTTGGCGGCCAGCTTTTCGGGGTCGCCCTTTTCTTCGCGGAAGATAATTTCCACGGCACCCTTGGCACCCATCACAGCAATCTCAGCATGGGGCCAGGCAATGTTGACGTCACCGCGCAAGTGCTTGGAGGCCATCACGTCGTAGGCGCCGCCATATGCTTTGCGCGTAATCACGGTGATCTTGGGCACGGTGCACTCGGCATAGGCGTAAAGCAACTTGGCACCGTGTTTGATGATGCCGCCGTATTCCTGAGACGTGCCCGGCATGAAGCCGGGGACATCGACAAACGTGATGACCGGAATATTGAAGGCATCACAGAAGCGCACAAAGCGCGCGGCCTTGATAGAGCTCTTGATGTCCAGGCAGCCTGCCAGCACCATCGGCTGGTTTGCAACCACGCCCACCGTCTGGCCATCCATCCGGCCAAAGCCAATGATGATGTTCTTGGCATACTCCGGCTGGATCTCAAAGAAGTCACTATCGTCGACTGTCTTGACGATCAATTCCTTCATGTCATAGGGCTTGTTGGGGTTGTCCGGAATCAAGGTATCGAGGCTCAAATCCAGGCGGTCTGCCGGATCCCCACTGCGACGGACCGGCGCCTTTTCACGGTTGCTAAGCGGCAGGTAGTTGTAGAGACGGCGCAACATCAACAGCGCTTCCACATCATTCTCAAAAGCCAGGTCGCAGACACCGCTCTTGGTGCTGTGCGTCACGGCACCACCCAGTTCTTCTGCCGTCACGTCCTCATGTGTCACTGTCTTGACCACTTCGGGGCCGGTTACAAACATGTAAGAACTGTCCTTCACCATGAAGATGAAGTCGGTCATGGCAGGTGAATACACCGCACCACCGGCCGATGGACCCATGATCATGCTGATCTGCGGAATCACGCCACTGGCCATGACATTGCGCTGGAACACATCGGCATAGCCGCCCAAGGAGGCATCGCCCTCCTGAATGCGGGCACCGCCCGAATCGTTCAAGCCGATAACCGGGGCGCCCACCTTCATGGCTTGGTCCATGACCTTGCAGATTTTTTCCGCATGGGCTTCCGACAGTGCTCCACCAAACACGGTGAAATCCTGGCTGTACACAAACACCAGTCGGCCATTGATCATGCCGTAGCCGGTAACGACGCCGTCGCCTGGGATCTTGTTTTCGGCCATGCCGAAGTCCACACAACGGTGCTCCACAAACATGTCCCATTCTTCAAACGTGCCCTCATCGAGCAGCACTTCGATGCGTTCGCGTGCCGTGAGCTTGCCGCGCTTATGCTGCGCGTCAATACGCTTCTGACCACCGCCCAGGCGCGCAAGCTCGCGCTTGGCTTCCAGTTGTTCAAGGATGTCGTGCATGGTTTCCTTCTTTCTTTGTCTTCGGTAACTAATTCAGGGTGGGTGTCACGAAGCCGGCATGCATTGCCAGCAAATTGCGTGCGGCTGTGCTGGCGGCCAATTGACCGGACTGCACAGCGATCGTCAATGCGGGCAATTGCGCACGCACGGACGGATCATTTTTAAAGGCTTGTTTGAGGCCTGCATCGATACGCTCCCACATCCATGCAAGTGCTTGGTGTTGGCGCCGACTGGCCAACAGCCCATTAGCGGTTTGCAGGCGCTGAAAAGTGGTGACGGCTTCCCAAAAGGCGTCAAGGCCTTGCCCCTGCAAGGCACTCATTTTGATGACTTGCGGATGCCAGTGTTTGTCGCTGTGCGGGTCATGCGGGTTACCGCTGATGCCCAGCAAACGCAGGCTGGAGGTAATTTGGGCCTGGGCCCGCATGGCGGCGTCGGCATCAATATCCGCCTTGTTGATGACAACCAGATCGGCCAACTCCATCACGCCTTTTTTGATCGCCTGCAAGTCGTCACCCGCATTGGGCAATTGCATCAGCACAAACATATCGCTCATGCCCTGCACCGCCGTTTCGCTTTGACCGACACCGACCGTCTCAACGATCACGATATCAAAACCGGCGGCCTCGCAAACCAGCATCGCTTCGCGGGTCTTTTCGGCAACGCCGCCCAAAGTGCCACTGCTGGGGCTGGGGCGGATATAGGCGCGTTCGTGCATCGAGAGCAATTCCATCCGGGTCTTGTCACCCAGTATGGAACCACCGGACACCGAGCTACTCGGGTCCACCGCGAGCACGGCCACGCGATGGCCCTTTTCAATCAGGTACAAGCCCAAGGCTTCAATGAACGTGCTCTTGCCGACACCGGGCACCCCGCTGATGCCCAGTCGCAGCGACTTGCCACTGTGGGGCAAAAGCGCGGTCAGCAACTCGTCTGCCTGCGCGCGGTGATCCGCACGGGTGGACTCGAGCAAGGTAATCGCCTTGGCCAAACTGCGTCGTTGCACCAGACCCTGGCCCTGCAGAATGTCACTCGCTTGCACACCGACCCGTTGGGGTGGCGCAGCAGCAGATTCAGAGGCCATCCACATTGTCCTGCTGCACGAATCAGGCCGCAGCCAGCGCCTTGTTGATCTGGTCCAGCACATCCCGTGCGCTGGCCGGTATCGGTGTGCCGGGACCGTAGATGCCTTTGACGCCCGCAGCGTACAGAAAGTCGTAGTCCTGCCGAGGTATGACACCGCCGACAAATACGATGATGTCGTCCGCGCCCTGCTTCTTCAGTTCGGCAATGATTGCAGGCACCAGTGTCTTATGGCCCGCAGCGAGTGTGGATACACCCACGGCGTGGACGTCATTTTCAATCGCCTGGCGCGCGCACTCTTCAGGTGTCTGAAACAACGGGCCCATATCCACGTCAAAGCCCAAGTCGGCAAACGCGGTGGCCACCACCTTGGCGCCGCGGTCGTGACCGTCCTGGCCCAGCTTGCTGATCATGACGCGTGGACGGCGGCCTTGCTTTTCGGCAAAACCAGCGATGTCCTTCTTGAGCTGTTCCCAATATTCCATGGTGTCTCCCTGCGCGCTATCGTACGCGGCGGCATACACGCCGGTGACCTTTTGCGTGTCGGCGCGGTGGCGACCAAAGGCCTTTTCCAGGGCGTCGCTAATCTCGCCCACGGTGGCGCGCAGGCGCACGGCTTGAATCGACAAATCAAGAAGGTTGCCATTTCCGCTTTCCGCAGCTGCTGACAACGCTGCCAGGGCGGCATCGACCTTTGCGCTGTCACGGTTGGCGCGGATTGTTTTAAGGCGGGCAATCTGACCATCGCGCACTGCCACGTTGTCGATATCACGCGCTTCAATCGTGTCTTCGGTCTTGAGTTTGTACTTGTTCACACCGACGATGACATCGCGGCCCGAGTCAATGCGTGCTTGCTTGTCTGCCGCCGCCGCTTCAATCTTGAGCTTGGCCCAGCCGGAATCAACCGCCTTCACCATTCCGCCCATGCCTTCAACTTCTTCGATGATTTTCCAGGCGGCATCGGCCATATCCTGGGTCAGCTTTTCCATCATGTAACTGCCAGCCCAGGGATCGATCACATTGGTGATGTGGGTTTCTTCCTGAATGATGAGTTGGGTGTTGCGGGCAATGCGGGAGCTGAACTCGGTCGGCAGCGCAATGGCTTCGTCAAAGCTGTTGGTGTGCAGGGATTGCGTGCCACCAAAAACCGCCGCCATGGCTTCAATGGTGGTGCGCACCACGTTGTTGTAGGGGTCCTGCTCGGTGAGCGACCAACCGGATGTCTGGCAGTGGGTGCGCAACATCAGACTCTTGGGCGCCTTGGCGTCAAAGCCCTTCATGATGCGGCACCACAGAAGGCGCGCCGCGCGCATCTTGGCCACTTCCAGGTAGAAGTTCATACCAATGGCCCAGAAGAAAGACAGGCGACCGGCGAACTCGTCCACATCCAGTCCTGAAGCAATGGCGGTCTTCACATATTCCTTGCCATCAGCCAGCGTAAATGCCAGCTCCAGCGCTTGATTCGCACCGGCCTCTTGCATGTGGTAACCGGAGATGGAGATCGAGTTGAACTTCGGCATGTTCTTGGCCGTGTAGCCAATGATGTCGCCAATGATGCGCATGCTCGGAGCCGGCGGGTAGATGTAGGTGTTGCGCACCATGAACTCTTTCAGGATGTCGTTCTGAATCGTTCCGGAAAGTTTGTCCTGCGACACACCCTGCTCTTCCGCTGCCACCACGTACCCGGCTAACACCGGTAGCACCGCGCCATTCATGGTCATGGAGACCGAGACCTTGTCCAGCGGAATTTGGTCGAACAGTATCTTCATGTCTTCAACCGAATCGATGGCCACACCCGCCTTGCCAACGTCGCCGGTCACGCGCGGATGGTCAGAGTCATAGCCGCGATGGGTTGCCAGATCAAAGGCCACCGATACGCCCTGTCCACCGGCAGCAAGCGCCTTGCGATAGAAAGCGTTCGACTCTTCAGCCGTGGAGAAACCGGCGTATTGGCGAATAGTCCAGGGGCGCACCGCATACATGGTGGCCTGCGGGCCGCGCAAATAGGGCTCAAAGCCAGGCAAGGTGTCCGCATGCGCCAGATTGGCCGTATCGGCTGCCGTATACAAGGGCTTGACCGCGATGCCATCCGGGGTGATCCAGTTCAGCGCTTCCACGTTGCCCCCGGGTGCAGACTTGGCGGCGGCCTTGTTCCAGGCTTCCAAGGTCGCAGATTGAAATTCGGATTTCTTGTCGGTCATGGCAGGTTCTCTAGCGCGGGTCAGGGTACAAAAAGACGAAAGGCAGAACTTCTACTC
>CAIQEX010000677.1 GCA_903870955.1 uncultured beta proteobacterium | reverse complement strand
TGCGGATCGCTGTGGGGTGGTGCGCAAAGTCATCGTAAATGGTCACCGGCTCGGACGAGCAGGCATCTGGCAGCACGATTGTCGCGCGCACTTCCATGCGGCGTTTCACATTCTCAAAGGTGGCAAGGGCAGCGGCCGCCTGCTCAGGCGACACACCCACATGATCAGCGGCGGCGATTGCGGCTAGCGCGTTTAACTGGTTGTGCGTGCCCCCCAGACTCCAGTTGACGTGCGCCACAACAGCGCCCCGCAGCAAAACATCAAAATCGTGCGGCTCACCTACGGCTGAAAAATCACTGACCGCAGAGCCAAAGCTTCGAGCTTCACTCCAGCAGCCCTGATGCAGCACACGGGCCAGGGCCTCCTCCAAACCATTGACGACCACGCGCCCACTGCCAGGCACGGTACGAAGCAGGTGATGGAACTGCCGTTCGATGGCCGCAAGGTCATCAAAGATATCGGCATGGTCGAATTCCAGATTGTTCAGAATGGCTGTTCGGGGCCGGTAGTGCACAAATTTGCTGCGCTTGTCGAAAAACGCCGTGTCGTATTCGTCAGCCTCAATAACAAACAGTGGCGATGTGGCATGGGCGGGCAATGGGTTCAATGCAGGGCGGGTTGAGGCTCCCAATCTTGCGGAAACGCCGAAGTTCATCGGAACGCCACCCACCAGAAAGCCCGGTTCCAACCCGGCAGAATGCAAAATCCAGCTCAGCATGGCCGTCGTGGTGGTTTTGCCATGTGTGCCCGCTATGGCCATGACGTGGCGTCCCTGCAGCACGTGTTCGGATAGCCATTGCGGTCCACTGGTGTAGGCGGCACCGGCATCCAATATGGCCTCCATCAGCGGGAATTTGGGTTCGCCATTGGGCAATCGAGCGCGGCTGACGACGTTGCCGATCACGAACATGTCCGGTTTCAAGGCCAACTGATCGGCCCCGAAGCCTTCCATCAGTTCGATGCCCAGCATGCGCAATTGGTCACTCATCGGGGGGTAGACCCCGGCGTCGCAGCCTGTTACGCGGTGGCCTGCTTCGCGCGCCAAAGCGGCCAGGCCGCCCATGAAAGTTCCACAGATACCCAGAATATGAATGTGCATGGTCCTATTGTGCACAATGGAGAAATGGAATCTGTGAAAGAAGAAATTGCCGCCACCGCGGCGCGCATGGTCGTGGAAGAAGGTCTGGAATACGGTCCGGCGAAGCGCCGTGCGGTGAAGCAACTGGGGTTGTCCGGCCGCTCAGCATTGCCGGATAACGAGCAGATTGAACTGGCCGTTGAAGAATACATCGCCCTCTTTTGTGCCGACACCCAACCGGTTGAATTGCGTGCGCTGCGTGAGTTAGCGCTGCTCTGGCTTGAGCGATTGGAGCGTTTTCGTCCGTATTTGGGTGGCGCAGTCTGGCGTGGTACGGCGACCCGCCATTCAGACATCTATATTCAATTGTTCTGCGATGACCCCAAATCTGCAGAGATCGGCCTCATTGATATGGGTGTGCGCTTTGAGGTCAGCGAAGTTACCGGCTTCCAGGGTGAAACTGTGGATGCATTGAGCGTACACGTGCTGTGCCAGACGCTTGGCGAGTACGTGGGTGTCCATCTACTGGTCTATGATTTTGATGACCTGCGCGGAGCCTTGAAGCCTGACGCTCGGGGTCGAAGACCTCGGGGGGATGTGGCAGCGTTGCGGATTTTGCTGCATGATGTGGGCCATGAGTGACACTGATTCGAAACCGGCATCTGATCTGACTGCTTCCCAAATCGCTCCGAGACGGGGAATCTTGTTTGGAGCGGGGGCTGTGGCTGCAGGTCTGGGCATGGGGATGTCGTGGTGGACGAGCAGCGCTGCCACAACCTCGCCGGCGACTGAGCCTATTCCTGGATTCTGGGATCTGCAGTGGAGTACACCGCAAGGCAGCCCTTTGTTGTTGCAAAGCTTTCGCGGCAAACCATTGCTGATTAATTTCTGGGCTACCTGGTGCCCACCATGCATTGATGAACTTCCGTTAATCAACGCCTTCTATAAGCAAAATAACCCAAAAGGCTGGCAAGTCATCGGTTTGGCGATAGATAAATCCGCCTCAGTGCAGGCCTTTCTGCAAAAAATGCCACTCGAGTTTCCAGTCGCTGTAGAGCCCCTGAATGGCTCCGATCTGGCCAGGCAATTGGGAAATCCGACGGGCTCGTTGCCATTTTCCGTGGCGATCAACGCGCAAGGTGGAATCGTTCAGCGCAAACTCGGCCGTTTGAAGCAGAGCGATCTCGACCTCTGGGCTAAGCTAAAATAGCGAGGTGGACTCGATGGAGTCTGTGCCAGCGCCCTTTGGTTTTTGAGCTTGGGTGCCAATCTGAGGCGCCTTGGGCAAATCAATTCACCATCAATTTAATAAAAATACTGATGAATTCAGTGTTTTTGCTGTAAATTAGAGCCTCATTAAAGACAGTTGTTGGAGATAGTATGGATTTACGCAAACTTAAGACTCTCATTGATCTGGTGTCTGATTCCAATGTATCTGAATTGGAGATCACCGAGGCGGAAGGCAAGGTTCGCATCGTCAAGGGCGGCGGTGCCATGGTGCATACCTATTCCCAGCCGGTCTACCAGCAGATGCAACAGCCTCAGGCCTCTCAAGCGCCTGTAGCGGCAGCACCGTTAGCCCCGGTCGCAGTTGCAGAAGAGGTCCCAAGTGGACACACAGTCAAGTCACCCATGGTCGGAACTTTCTACCGATCCTCCTCTCCCGGTGCCAAGGCTTTCGTCGAGATTGGTTCAGTCGTCAAGGAAGGCGAAACCATTTGCATCATCGAGGCGATGAAAATCCTGAATGAAATTGAAGCCGACAAGTCGGGCACAATTTCCAAGATTCTTTGCGAAAACGGGCAAGCGGTCGAGTACGGACAACCCCTTTTCATCATCGAATAAGCAAGAAACCGTTAGCCCATGTTCAAAAAAATTCTGGTCGCCAACCGTGGCGAGATCGCGTTGCGGATCCAGCGCGCCTGTCGCGAGTTGGGAATTAAAGCCGTAATGGTGTACTCCGAGGCAGACCGGGAAGCCAAGTACGTCAAGTTGGCCGAGGAGGCGGTTTGTATTGGACCAGCTGCATCAACTTTGAGTTATCTGAACATGCCGGCCATCATCTCGGCCGCAGAAGTGACCGATGCGGAGGCGATTCATCCTGGCTATGGTTTTTTAAGCGAAAACGCAGATTTTGCCGAGCGGGTTGAAAAGAGCGGATTTCAGTTCATTGGACCGACTTCCGAATCGATTCGCATCATGGGTGATAAGGTTTCGGCCAAGCAGGCGATGATCCGTGCCGGCGTGCCATGTGTGCCTGGTTCAGAAGGTGAATTGCCCGATGACCCCGCTGCCATTCGGCGCATCGCAAAGACCGTCGGTTACCCCGTCATCATCAAGGCTGCCGGAGGCGGTGGTGGGCGCGGTATGCGCGTGGTTCACACCGAAGCTGCGTTGATCAATGCGGTGCAGATGACAAAGGCTGAGGCCGGTGCTGCCTTTGGCAATCCAGCGGTATACATGGAGAAGTTTCTTCAAAATCCGCGGCACGTTGAAATTCAGATTATTGCGGACAAGTACAAAAATGGCGTCTACCTCGGTGAGCGCGATTGCTCTATGCAACGACGCCACCAGAAGGTGCTGGAAGAATCGCCGGCGCCAGGCATCAACCGGAAGTTGATCGAGCGCATTGGCGAGCGCTGTGTGGCGGCCTGCAAAAAGATTGGCTACCGTGGCGCCGGTACGTTTGAGTTCTTGTATGAAGATGGCGAGTTCTATTTCATCGAAATGAACACCCGCGTGCAGGTGGAGCATCCGGTGACTGAAATGGTGACCGGTGTGGACATCGTGAAGACCCAGATCATGGTTGCGGCCGGCGAGAAGCTACCCTTTACCCAGCGCGATATCGTGATGCGAGGGCATGCCATTGAATGCCGCGTGAACGCTGAAGATCCCTATAAATTCACGCCTTCTCCCGGTCGCATAACCATGTGGCACGCTCCGGGTGGACCCGGCGTGCGGGTTGATTCGCATGTCTACACCAATTATTTTGTGCCACCAAATTACGACTCCATGATTGGCAAAATCATTGTGCATGGCGATACGCGCGAACAAGCTATGGCGCGTATGCGCACAGCTCTGGCGGAGACGGTGGTGGAAGGCATCAACACCAATATTCCGCTGCACCGCGAATTGATGGTCGACGCCAAGTTCATGGCAGGCGGGACCAATATTCACTACCTGGAACACTGGCTTGAACAACACAAGCGCTAGCGCAGTGGGTATGTTTGAACTGCGTCTGATGTGTCCCGAGGATCGGGTTGAGAGTGTCAGTGACGCGCTTGATGCGCTGGATGCGCTGAGCGTTAGCGTGGAAGATGCCGATGCCCAGACCGATGCTGAACAGGCGCTCTTTGGGGAGCCAGGCATGCCGCCGCCCAAAGAGGGTTGGCAAAGGTCCCGCGTCATCGCTTTGTTCAATGGGGAAGAGGCAGCCCTTGAGGCAGCTTCATTGCTGCGCGCACAGGACTTTTTCGCGGGTTGTGAGGTACTGGGAACCGGGGCCGTGGTGGATCAGGATTGGGTGCGTTTGACGCAGTCCCAGTTTGCCCCCGTTGAAATTACACCGGAGTTCTGGATCGTGCCGACCTGGCATGAGCCCCCGGAGCAGGCGAAGCAGGTGATTCGACTCGACCCTGGCCTGGCTTTTGGCACTGGAACCCACCCGACGACCCGAATGTGTCTGCGCTGGATTGCAGGACATCCCATGCCTTCGCGCGTGTTGGACTATGGCTGCGGCTCGGGCATTCTGGCCATCGGCGCATGCAAGCATGGTGCGCAAGAGGTGATTGGCGTGGACATAGACGTGGCTGCCGTGCAGTCCACTGAACTGAATGCCGAAGCCAACGGGGTGCGCTTGAAGGCGGGTCTTCCGGACCAGGCTGTGGGCAGTTTCGGATTGGTTTTGGCCAATATTCTGGCTACTCCGTTGAAGGTATTGGCGCCGCTGTTGTGTGGGCATGTGGCCAAGAGCGGACATCTGGTGCTCGCGGGTATTTTGGATCGCCAGGCGGATGAGCTTATCGCTGCCTACTCACCCTATTGCCAACTCTCCGTCAGCGATTCAGAGGACGGTTGGATCCTGATGACCGCCACGATTTAAGCCCCCACGCTCCCCGCTGCGCGTGGTTCGCTGCCCCCCATGGGGGCGCATTCCGCCTTGGGGCGGCCCGGCGGCGGAACAAGCTTTGCGTGTTTGCGTTTTACAATCAGACGCAGATGAGTTTGATTACACAATGCCCGGCATGCTCCACGATGTTCAGAGTCGTGCCGGATCAGCTTCGGATTTCCGAAGGCTGGGTGCGTTGTGGTCAATGCGACGAGGTATTCGACGCCAACGCCCATCTCAGATCCCTTGAAGAGCCTGCGCCCTTTGCTTCACCTGAAGAGCCAAGGAGTGCACCATATGTCCCGGATCCACAGACGGCGGCCACAAATGTGGAGCAATCTTTGGCAGGCGTGGCCTATGGCTGGGAGCCCGTGGTGGAACCGCAGGTGGAAAAAATTGAGCAATCAGTCGGAATTGCCTCCACCGAAGCGGTCCAGGACGCCCCAAAATCAGAGCCCGAGGCTTCCTGGGACATGCCGCCGGTTGGTGATTCCATTTCCGCACCCGAGGACGGTGCACTACGCGACGCCTTTCTGGACCAGCCCACGGATTTACCGGTTTCCGCAGAATTACAGAACGCACAGTATTCATCGTCCCTGACGGATGATTGGGCCCGCCAACTCCTGGTTGTAGAAGAAGAGGAGCCCGCTGCTGGAGCGAATTCTGAAGACGATGTGGCCCCGTCTTTCATGCCGCGCACCCCCCAGAATTCATCGACGAATAAGACTTGGGGTCGTGGGGTTGCGCTTACGGCGTCTGTTTTGTTGTCACTGCTTCTCTCTGCGCAGTTCCTGTACTTTGAACGAGATCACATAACTGCCAATGTCCCGGCAATGCGGCCGCTTTTAACGTACGGTTGCGAGGTCATGGGATGTTCCATTTCTGCGCCTCGGCAGATCGAAGCCATCGCAATCGAAAGCTCAGCGTTTACCCATGTGAAATCGGGCATCTACAACTTGAGCCTGAGCTTGCGCAATGCGGCTGCTATCGACCTGGCCGCGCCCGCTATTGAGCTCACCCTGACCGACATGCAGGACCAAACTTTGGTGAGACGCGTACTTTTGCCAGATGACTACAACACCAAGAGCCTGATCGGACCGCATGCTGAACTGGCGGTGAGTGTTCCCATTGCGGTGCGTGCGGATACCGCACTTGAAAAGATTTCGGGCTACAAGCTCGTAGCTTTTTACCCATAAAAAAGCCCGACGCCTTTTAGCGCCGGGCCTTGATACCTTAATCAATTAAGGTTTACTTGCCGTTGGAAACGGCCAAGCGGCCTGCGGGTTCAGAGTGGTCTGAGCTGCAGCTGCAGCAGGTGCAGGAGCTGCGGCAGCGGGTGCTTTCGCGGCTTTCTTCGCAGCCGGCTTCTTGGCTGCTTTTTTCGCTACTGGCTTCTTGGCAGCAGGCTTTTTAGCTGCGGCTTTTTTAGCTAC
>CAIQEX010000676.1 GCA_903870955.1 uncultured beta proteobacterium | reverse complement strand
GCTGTCATGCCGGGGCCGGTATCGTGGATTTCGATGTAGGCCATCTCGCGGGCATAGCGCACGCTAAAAGTCACGCCACCGGTGTGTGTGAACTTGATGGCATTACCCAGCAGGTTGAAACAAATTTGCCGCACCCGCTTGTCATCTGCCTTCACCCACGCGGGCAGGCTGCCCTGCACCTCGTAGCGAAAGGACAGGCCCTTTTCTTCCGCCTGCAACTCAAACATGGTGGCGATATCCGCCATCGCCGCTTCAAACTGCAGGGGCTTGGGTGCCAGCACCAGTTTGCCGGACTCAATTTGCGCCATTTCCAGCGTGCCTTCCATCAGCGACAGCAGGTGCTCACCACCCCGCAGGATGACGCTCACGGCCTGCTTGCGGTGCGCTGGTATGCCGGCATCCTGTCCCATCAGTTGCGCATAACCCAAAATGCTATTCAGGGGCGTGCGCAACTCGTGGCTGATGGCACTGATGTAGCGGCTCTTGGCGGCATTGGCCTGATCGGCCTGCTTGCGTGCCAACTCAGCGACCCGCTTGGCTTCCTGCAAGGCGCGATCGGTCTGGCGATGCAACGCGATTTCACGCATCAGCAAATGGGTCTGCCGGTTCGACTCCTCTTGCGCGACCGATCGGCTTTTGTGCGCCAGCACCAACCACCAGGCGACGATGCCCGACAGCAACAAGAGCGCGGCAAAGGCCTTGGAAAATCCGGACTGCAAGGCGCCGCGCAAGGCGGCTTGTGGATCGGCCACGTAGGCCATGTCGGCAAAGGCCTCCAACTCCTGGCGATAGAACATGGCAAACACCGTGACCAGCAGCGGCACGATCACACCCATCAGCAGCACAAAGTGCGACAGCCCGGTATCCAGGTAAGGCCACGCCCGTTTGGGCAACAGCCAGCGCAACGCACCCGACCACTGCACCGCCAAGCTGGCGTGCGGTTTGCACACATCGCCACAACGCGCATCCAATGTGCAGCAGAGCGAGCAAATCGGCCCCTGGTAAGCCGGGCAATGGGCCATATCCGGCCCCTCGTAATTGCGCTCGCAGATGACGCAGCGACTCTGCAGCAGGCGTGAATAGGTTCCGTGCTCGGTCTGCCCTTCAACAGAATCCCTGGCGATGTAAAAGCGACCCTTGGTATACCAGGCAATCAAGGGTGACGTAACCATTGCCGTGACCAGCGCCACCAGCGCCGAGAAGGCCTGCGCCATGGCACCAAACACCCCCAGATACGCGGCAATCGACAAGGCCGAGGCCAGCACCATGGCGCCCACGCCCACCGGGTTGATGTCGTACAAATGCGCGCGCTTGAACTCAATTCCCTTGGGCGAAAGGCCTAACGGCTTGTTGATGACCAGATCGGCCACCACGGCCATGATCCAGGCGATGGCGATGTTGGAGTACAGGCCCAGCACGTCACCCAGGGCCTGAAACACATTCATCTCCATCAGCATGAAGGCAATCAGGCTGTTAAACACCACCCACACCACGCGCCCGGGGTGGCTGTGCGTCAGGCGCGAGAAGAAGTTGCTCCAGGCCAGCGAACCGGCATAGGCATTGGTGACATTGATCTTGAGCTGCGACAACACCACAAATACAGCCGTGGCCGCCACCGCCCAGCCCAGGGTTGGAAACACATATTCGTAGGCGGCCAGATACATCTGGTTCGGGTCCACGGCGCGGTCCGTCGGCACGCTGTGGCTGATGGCCAGATAGGCCAGATAGGCACCGCCCAGCATCTTGATAACCCCCAGCACCACCCAACCCGGCCCGCCCACCAAAACCGCCAACCACCAGCGCTTGCGGTTGGCAGCGGTTTGCTGTGGCATAAAACGCAGGTAGTCCGCCTGCTCGCCCATCTGCGTAATCAGCGCAATGCCCACCGTGAGCGCCGCACCAAACAGGCGCATGTCAAACACACCCGGCGCACCCAATTCACCAGCATAGTGCGTAATGCCCGTGAAGGCGGAAGGATCGCGCACCAGAACATAGCCAAAAGGCACCACCAGCATCAGCAACCAGATGGGCTGCGTCCACAACTGCAACTGGCTAATGGCAGACACGCCATGCGTGACCAGCGGTATCACCACCAGGGCGCAAATCAGATAGCCCCAGGTTGGCGGTATGTCCAACGCCAACTCCAGCGCGTAGGCCATGACGGCCGCCTCCAGCGCAAAGAAGATAAAGGTGAACGAGGCGTAGATCAGCGAGGTGATGGTGGAGCCGATATAGCCGAACCCGGCCCCGCGTGTGAGCAGGTCCATGTCCACGCCATAGCGGGCGGCATAAACGCTGATGGGCAGCCCAGCCAGGAAGATCACCAGACCGGTGACCAGAATGGCCCAAAACGCGTTCACAAAGCCGTATTGCACCAACAGCGTGGCGCCGACGGCCTCGAGTATCAGAAAAGAGGCTGCGCCAAAGGCGGTATTGGCCACACGCGCCTCTGACCAGCGGCGAAAGCGCTGCGGCGTGAAGCGCAGCGCGTAATCCTCCATGGTCTCGCTGGCGACCCAGTTGTTGTAGTCGCGGCGAATCTTGACCACCCGCTGTCTGGCAGCAGGGTTGGTTTCGGTGGCGTCAACCGATGGATGGGTGGCAGGGTGCACCTTATGTGGGCAGCACGATCCATGCCACTGCCCAGCCAAATCTCCGTGTCAAACCCCGTGCTGTTGCCTGGGCGTGCCGCAATTCGCGTGGGGCCATTGCAACAGGGCATGACCTTTGCT
>CAIQEX010000675.1 GCA_903870955.1 uncultured beta proteobacterium | reverse complement strand
GTCCGAATACTTGACGATCTTGGCCAGATTGGTCTTGAACTGCTCCAGCGACTGCGATTTTTCCAGTGCGGCCAGATTGGATTCCAAGCGCTTGCCCTCGGCATCCGACACCGAACCAAGAGCGCCACCGGTTTTGCTGTTGTTGCGCATATCCTGCAGCACGCCAAAGCCGACTTGTGATTTCAAGGTGCCAAGCAGTGCCTGTGCGTCAGCCGCATCACTGCCAGGCATATTCGGCAGCGAACCGCGAATACCTGAAATTCCCTTCAAGCCGGGATGATTCAGAACCTCGTTGGCAGCCGAGGCCAGCCGATCCATGCTGTTCACCGATCCGGTGAGCGCCTGCGTGTCCTGATTGAGTGCGCCGACCATCTTCAAATCGGCCGGGCCACCCTTGGCAGCAATCAGTGTCGGGTTGCCGTCGGCACCAGCCGGGCCCCAGATGTATCCGGGAGGTGCCTTGCCATTGGATTCTCGCGTTCTGGCGTCGGTCAGGTTCTGGCCGCGCATTTGCACCTGGCGCGACGCGGCGTTGTCGGCAGCGGTGCGGGCGTTGGTGGCCGCATTGTCAGCACTCTGACCGATCTGCTGGGCGGGCGTTACTTCCTTGCCAAACGTCGAGCTGCGCGGGTTCATGTCCAGGTACTTCACGACATTGCCCAAACGTGTTTCCACCGGCTTCGGCTCATTGCTGTGCATCTGCTCCAGCACGGTCAATCCGCCTTGCTGCACCTGGCCCTTCCATTGCTGCAGGCCTTGCGGATCTGATGGGATTTTCTGGATACCAGCCTGGAACTGCTCGGGAGTAAGAATCCCATTCTTCACAGCCTCCGTTGACCAGGCAAGTGCGTCCTCTGGCGTCTGAATCATCCCAGCGGACTTGATGTGAGCCATTCGGGCAGCGTCTTGCGTCTCCTGGCTGAACTTTCCGGCATGCGCATTGGCCAGACTGGTAACTGCTTTGGTCTTATCGTTGGCTAGACCACCTGCTTGTATCGCCTGCGCCTGCTTTGCCAAGCCTTTGGCATACAGAGCCTGCACCAAAGCATTCTGATCGCCTCCAGACGCCGCAGCAGCCGTGCGATAGGACTGATCATCGTCATAGGCCTGCTGGCTTGTCTTGGTTGCCAGTGCTGCTTGCGCCAAGGCGTTTTTGCGTGAATCAGCCTGATCGAACTCGGCCCGATAGTCCATCACGGACTTTGGAGCGCGGAGATATTCTTGAAAAATGTTTGCGTCTGCTGCCATGATGATCCTTTGTTACTTGCCGTAAAGGGCTGTAAGTTGATTCCCGGCACCAGCCCAGATATTTCCTTGGGCAAGCGTTGAAGCTGCCGAAGCGTTACCTTGCGCAGTGGTCATGTTGCTGATGTTGTTGGCAGTCGTCTGACCGACGCTTCCAATGTTCTGTGTGGCGGTCTGACCAACACCAGCCAGAGCGGCCAGGCGATTCAATCGGTCCGTGCGCTGCTGATTGGCCCGGTTGTAGGCCGTGCTGTAGCCCTGAGTCGCATATCCGGTGTTGTACTCAGAAGCGGCCTTCAAAGCAGCTCCGGAGATTCGCCCACCAGCTGCAGCCGTCTGCCGGTCGATGGCCTGCTGGCCCTGCTTGCGTGCAAACTCGTATCCAGGATCCATCTGGACTTTGCTGGCATCAAATGGCGTATCGTTTTCAGTCTGTAGCTGCCCCAATGCGGTCTTACCCGCGGCCAGATACGGAGCTTGATTTCCCTGCGTGATGTCAAACTGGCGACGCTGCTCATCAATGCCAACTTTACTTGCATCTGCCTGCTGCGATGCTGCACTACGTGTTGCGCTCGATGTAATTAGGGCACCACCAACGGCACCAATAGCTCCGATAGCGCCTGCAGATAATCCAAATGCCATGTCAGGCCTCCAATCTTTCAGCCGCCGAATTGGCGATCAGTTGCAAATTCTTTGAT
>CAIQEX010000674.1 GCA_903870955.1 uncultured beta proteobacterium | reverse complement strand
TTCCAAGTGCGTTTCCCATCATTGGTATCGGTGCATCCGCCGGTGGCTTGGCGGCATTTGAGGGATTCTTCTCCGGGATGCCCGCCGACGTCGAACCCGGCATGGCCTTTGTGCTGGTACAGCACGTAGCACCCGACCACAAAAGCATGTTGAGCGAACTGCTACGACGCTTCACCCGCATGCAGGTTTTTGATGTGCTGGACGATATGCCGCTCGAACCGAACTGCGTCTACGTCATTCCACCCAGCCGCGACATGGCCCTGTCGGGCGGCCGGCTGCATTTACTGGAGCCGAGTGAACCGCGCGGTCAACGCCTGCCGATTGACTACTTTTTCCGATCAATTGCGCGCGAATTGCAAGAACGTTCCATTGGCATTGTGCTGTCCGGCACAGGCAGTGATGGCACCCTGGGCGTGCGCGCCATCAAGGAAGCTGGCGGCATTGTTCTGGTCCAAACACCCGAGTCCACAGAGTTTGACGGCATGCCCCGCAGTGCCATTGCCAGCGGCGTAGTCGACTTCGAGTTGCCGGTCGACAAGATGGCTGCGGCCATCATCGCTTACGTCGAGCACAGCGGGGGCAAGCCGACGCCAACGCCAAACAAGCCCATGCTGATCCATGAAGCGGCACTCAAGAAAATACTTCTATTGCTGCGTAACCAGACCACGCACGATTTTTCGCTCTACAAACGAAACACCGTCGATCGGCGCATCGAGCGGCGCATGGCCGTGCTCCAGATCACTGACCTGGACAACTACGTGAGCTGCTTGCAAGAGAATCCGGCGGAAATCCAGGCGCTGTTTCATGACCTCTTGATTGGTGTCACCAGTTTCTTTCGTGACCCCGATGCATTCCAGATGCTCGAAGACAACGTCATTCCCCAGATCTTTGCCAGCAAATCCACCACCAGCGGACTGGTGCGGGTTTGGGTAGCGGGTTGTTCAACCGGTGAAGAGGCCTATTCGCTGGCTATTCTGCTGCAGGAGCGAATGGACAAGCTGCATCAGCCATACACCGTGCAGGTGTTTGCAACGGACATCGACAGCCGGGCCATTGCCCGGGCGCGGGTCGGCCTGTACCCGGCCGGCATCGCCGCTGACATCTCTGCTAAGCGGCTGGCACGCTTCTTCACCACCGAGCCTGACGGCAGTGGCTACCGGGTGCACAAACACATTCGTGACCTGCTGGTGTTCTCGGAGCAAGACCTGAACAAAGACCCACCGTTTTCCAAGCTTGATCTGATCACATGCCGCAATCTTCTGATCTATCTGGGTCGGGAGTTGCAAGGCCGGCTGATGCCGCTGTTCCACTATGCCCTCAACCCGCAAGGCGTGCTTTTTCTTGGCGCCTCGGAAGGCGTGGGCGATTTCCAGAATCTGTTTTCCGTGCTCGACCGCAAGTCCAAACTGTACCAACGCAAGCCCAGTCTGGCAGTTGCGTTTCGCAGCCCATCCAGCCGCTTTTTACCAACCCTTGCAGGCTCTGGCGCCCCCGTGCCTCCGGTCAGTACCAAGTCCAACCTGTTGACTTCACTGCCGTTGCGCGAACTCACCGAGCAGGCCTTGTTGGCCCATGTGGCACCCGTGGGTGCGCTGGTCAACGCGCGGGGCGACATCCTCTATCTGTACGGGCGAACCGGCCAGTACCTGGAGCACGCGCCAGGTGAAGTGGGCGACATCAATATTCTCAAGATGGCCCGTGAGGGCTTGTGCCCTGCACTCACCCACGCATTGAGAATGGCAGCCACGACACAAGAAACGATGCGCAGCCCGGGTTTGCGCGTGAGAACGAACGGCCATTACAGTCGCGTGAACCTGACTGTGCGACCGGTACCGACCGCAATCCCCGCCAAACGCGGCGAGATGGACGCCCCGCTGACTGAAGTCACTTCGCTGTATCTGGTGATACTGGAAGAGTTGGCGGAGCCGCCCGATGCCCCTCTGGCAGCTTCCCATGCCGAAACCGCGACGGACCTCAGCCCGGATGCACTGGCAATCATTGCCGGACTGCGCGACGAACTTCGCGCCAAGGACGAGTACCTTCAAAGCACCCATGAAGAACTGGAAACGGCCAACGAAGAACTCACTTCCTCGTTAGAAGAAATGCAGTCCATCAACGAAGAGATGCAGTCCGTCAATGAAGAACTTGAAACCTCCAAGGAGGAGTTGCAGTCGGTCAACGAAGAACTGGCCACGGTGAACAACGAGTTGGGCATCAAGGTGGACGACCTGTCACGTATCAACGATGACATGAACAATCTGCTCGCGGGCACCGGTATTGCGACCGTTTTTGTGGATCACCAGTTGCGGTTGTTGCGTTTCACCCCGATGGCCGGGCAATTGATCAACCTGATTGCCAGCGATGTTGGCCGACCGCTCGGCCATTTCACCTCGAAGTTGATCAAGTACTCGTACCTGGAGGTGGATGTGCAGAGTGTGCTTGACACGCTGGTTGCCAAAAACATTGAGGTGCATACCGCGGATGGTGCGTGGTACACGCTGCGCATTAGTCCTTATCGCACCATGGCCAATGTGATTGAAGGCGCTGTGCTGACCTTCAGCGACATTTCAGAACTCAAACGCAGCCAGGCTTTGTTGAGCGAGCATGCGCAGTTGGCGCGGCTGGCCGTGGTGGTGCGTGACGCGGGGGATGCCATCACGGTGCAAGACCTCCAAGGGCGTACCCTGGCCTGGAACCCGGCTGCCGAGCGTTTGTATGGATGGACCGAAGCACAGGCCTTAAACATCAATGTGCGCGAGCGCATTCCATTGCCGCTGCAGGACGCAGCACTGGTGCAGGTGCAGCAGCTCAGCAGGGCCGAAATCCTGGCCCCCTACCTGACGAAGCGACTGACCCAGAGCGGAAAGCTTGTCGATATCTCCATGACCGCAACCGGATTGTTCAACGAAGCGGGTGAGGTGTATGCCATTGCTACCAACGAAAGAGCAGGCACCACCCTCGACCTGCCCCTGGGATAGATCACCATGGGCCGCACTCGCCAAGACGTCACCGCATCGGCCTTGCCCGCCAGTGAAGCGTTTGACCATTCATTGGCGCCGCATTCCGCGCAGGCAGCGTTTGATGCTGCCACGGCACAGTTCCTCAATTTCTACGACACCACGCCGGTGAGTTGCATTACCTTGAACGAGCAGGGGCTGGTATGTGATGCCAACTTAGCGATGGGCAACTTGCTGGGCGCGTCCCAACTGACCCTGGTGGGGCAGGCTCTCACGCGCTTTATCCTGGCACAGGATCAGGACGCGTTTTACCTGTTTCGCAGGCGAGTGATCACGACCGGCCTTTCGCAGTCGATGGAGTTGCGGCTGTTGCGTGACGGCAGCCTCCCCCTTTGGGTTCAAATGTTTGCAACCGATGCCAAGGACGCACACGGCGATCCGGTGCAAAGGATGGCGATCGTTGACATTTCGGAACGCAAGCGGTTGGAACAGGCGCTCGAAGAGAGCGAGTTCAAGTTTCGAAGCCTGATAGCCAACCTGCAGGTTGGCGTGATGCTGCAAGGCCCTAATGCCGAAGTCCTATTGAGTAACAGCATGGCGCTGGATCTGCTGGGCCTCACAGAAGCCCAGTTGACAGGCAAGACCTCGTTCGACCCCGATTGGAATGTGATCCATGAAAGCGGTGAACCATTTCCCGGGCCGACCCATCCGGTGCCGCAGGCGATCCTCACGCGCCGTTCGGTGCGCAATGTGGTCATGGGTGTCTACAACCCCAAAACCAAAGGTCGCAACTGGCTTTCGGTGAATGCCGAACCGCATTTCACCGCCGACGGGACTCTGCATCAGGTGGTTTGCACCTTCCATGACATCAGCGAGCGCAAACGCATTGAAACCGAGCTCAAGTACGCAAGTCTGGCGGCCGAAGCAGCCAATGCTGCAAAGTCACGCTTTCTTGCTGCAGCAAGCCATGACCTGCGTCAGCCGCTGTCGGCTCTGTCCTTGTATGTCAGCGTCATGCGCAACAGGGCGAAGCCAGAATTACAGGGATTGGTGGGCAACTTTGAGGATTGTGTTGAAAATCTAAACGAGTTGCTGACCGACCTTCTTGACATCAGCAAACTCGAGGCGGGTGCCATCGACTGTCGACCCACCAACCTTTCAGTCAGTGAGTTTTTTGCTGCGCTGTACTCGGTCTTTCTGGGCAATGCCCAAGGGGCGCATTTGCAAATACGCATACGCCGCACGAACTTCGTGGCCTACACCGACGCAACCTTGCTTCGCCGGATTGTTGGCAACTTTGTTGATAACGCGATCCGCTACACCAACAAGGGAGGTTTCTTGCTTGCATGCCGGAAGCATGCTGGCAAACAATGGATTGAGGTGTGGGATACCGGGATCGGCATTCCGGAAGACAAGTTGGCCGACATCTTTGAGGAGTTCAGTCAGCTTGGTGACGGTGCACGCACCCGCGGCAGCGGTCTGGGACTGGCGATTTCGCGCCAAATGGCCAAGCTTCTTGGCCTGCAGATCAAAGTGCGGTCCCGCCTGGGTCGAGGATCCATGTTTGCCATCGAATTGCCACGAGGTCAGTTGCGAACCGCATCGAAGCCGCTTGTTTTGGTAACGCCAATCAATAAGAAATATAAAGTTGCCGTGCTGGATGACAACCGGCAACTGCTCCAGGCATTCAAAATGTTGCTGGAGGGTGCCGGTCACAGCGTGGTGGACGCAACCTCGCTCAGTGAGTTATTGGTGCATTTGGGTAATGACAGACCCGACATTCTGGTTAGCGACTACCGGCTTACGGATGGTCAAACCGGGTTCGATGCCGTTGCAGAGGTTCGATCCCTGTGGGGTGCCGATTTTCCGGCCATCATCATCACCGGCGACACCAATCCAAGGTTGATTCAGAGCATGGCCATTCAAGGTATTCCGGTGCTGTACAAACCGGTTCGAGCTGACGCGTTACAAGCGGCAATAGGCGCTGCAATTGAAGGGAGCGCACCGTGAAATTTCGAATCATGCTGGTAGAGGATCACCCGATGTTTCGCAAGGCCTTACGCCTGAACCTGGAAATGTGCCCCGATTTTGAAGTGGTGGCCGAAGCCGACACAGGCGGGGCCGCACTGGCTGCGCTGGCGACTTGCAGGCCCGATGTGGTGTGTCTGGATGTCAACCTGCCTGATCAGAACGGAGTGGTGCTGACAGGGCAACTCCTGGCGCAACAACCGGGCATCAAAATCATCGGGCTTTCAGCTCAGTCCAACTTTTTGGTTATGAAAAAGATGATTGATGCAGGAGCGCAAGGCTATGTCGAAAAAGTCCACGCCGGGCGTGACATACACACGGCGATTGTGGCGGTCTGCAGCGATCAGTTTTACCTGAGCCCGGATGTTGACGCCAACGACGCGGCGGAGCTGGTCGCAGTTGCATTGTCCAAACGTCACCCCATCTGCACCGGAAACCAGTCCGACTCACCCAATCTGTGACCATGCTGAAGAACTGCCTGCCAGATTTTCATAGAGGAATATCGCGTGCCTAAGCAACCTATCACCCGACCCGCGCCTCTGAGATCGCAAGATGAATTTCAGGTACGTCGCAATCTGCTGAACGAGGACCGTCGCGCGGGAAGGCGGCGCGAAGTATTCGTCGCACTTGCAACAGCCGAAGATCAGGAGCGGCGGTCATTGGCAAAAGACCTGCATGATGACCTGGGGCAACTGCTGGCAGTGGTCTCGTTAAAGGTGTGGGCCATCAAAAAGTTGAATGCATCGGAAGAACTGTGCCCCGCCATAGAAGACTGCACCAAGGCGGTAGCACGGGCCAATGACAGGCTTGAATCCATGGCGCTGCAACTGACGCCGCCTTTGGTCGATGAACGGGGCCTGGCTCCTATGCTGGCTTGGTTGGCCGACGAAATGCAGCGGATATACACCATCAGGATTGAGCTCAGAGACGATGGTATTCCGATGGTGATGGACTCTGTGGTGGCGTCTGTTTTGTATCGGGCGGTCCGCGATTTGCTGTTAAACGTCATTCAGCACTCGGGTGCTGCGAGCGCAATTATTGAGACGCGGCGCGGCAGCGGCAACACGGCTATCGTTCAAGTCGCCGACTCAGGTGTGGGCTTTGACAGTGAATCCGTTAGCACGGTCAACCAGAGTGGCCGCTTCGGCCTGTTTGTTGCCCGCGAGCGACTCGGCCTTTTAGGGGGAACCCTGTCCATTCGCAGCAGCCCTGGCACAGGCACTCTGGTCACTATGCAAGTGCCACTCATGATGGTGGACACGGGAAATTCAATGAGGGATGCAAGGAAATGAAAATCAAGGTGCTTTTAGTAGATGACCACGCGATGTTTCGCGAGGCTTTGCACATCATGCTGGACCGGGAGCCGGATATTGTCGTGGTGGGCGAATTGGGAGATGGTGCGCAAATCGAGGAAGCCGTGTCGCGACTCCAACCTGACGTGGTTGTGATGGATGTGAGCATGCCAGGCATCAACGGTATCGAGGCCACCCGTACCCTGAAAGCAAAGTACCCCGACCTGCAGGTGGTCGCGCTCTCAGCCTACAGTTACAAGCAGTTCACGATGGAAATGCTGGATGCTGGTGCCATCGCCTATGTAGTGAAGTCTGCTGCAGGTGAACTGCTGGTGCATGCCATTACCAGTGCGGCGGCCGGCAAAGCCTTTCTTTGCCCTGTGGCCACTGCGATGCTGGTGGAGTCCAACCGGGCGGTGGGCAATGGAAGCGCCTCCAATTTGAAGTCCCGTCAATTGGGCCGGCGCGAAGCACAAGTTTTGCGCATGTTGGCGTTGGGAAAGAGTTCACCACAAATCGGTGAGGACTTGCACATCGCCACCAGCACGGTGGATGTGCATCGCCGCAACATCATGAACAAACTGGATCTGCATACTGTCGCGGAGTTAACCACCTACGCCTTGCGAACGGGTCTGACTGAGTTTTACCAAGCCACCTGAACACACAACAATAGGCAGCACACGGGCCACTTTTTTGAGCTGCCTGTTTGGGCTTTTTCGTACCTGTGCAATGGACTACTCTCCGTAGAACTGAACCAAATTACGCCCCTTGCCCTTGGCCTGGTACATCGCACTGTCAGCCCATTTGAGTGCATCTTCCGGATTGATCTCATGGTTCACAAAGACCACTACACCAATGCAGGCCGAGCAATGGTGCTCGACCACCGTGACCACCGAAAGCAACCCTTCAACAGCTAACAGGTAGGGCAGAGCCAGACTCGCGCGGATCTTCTCGGCGACTATCCGCGCCTGCGCAGTGGATTCCCCCTTCTCCCGGTCCAGGTCCCCCAGCAGCACCACAAACTCGTCGCCGCCAAACCGTGCCACTGTGTCGACTTGGCGCACGCAGGAGAGCAACCGCTTGGCCACCTCTATCAGCAACAAATCGCCCACCCAATGACCATGCGCATCATTGAGCGGTTTGAAGTTGTCAAGATCCATAAACATCAAAGCGCCATGGCAGGCACTGCGCTTGCTGGCTGCCATCGCTTGATTCATACGGTCTCCGAGCAGTCTGCGGTTGGGCAGTTTAGTCAGCACGTCATAAAACGCCATTTGATGAACCTGCCCTTCTTCTGCCTTGCGCTCGGTGATGTCCGACGCAATACCCTCGTAACCAATGACTTCACCGGACTCTTTCCGGATCGGAATCGAATTCGTTGCATGCCAACGCCACGATCCATCCAGGTGGCGCACACGGTATTCGATGTTGTGTTGATGTTGCCCACCCTGAAACACTTCGGCCATGGATTCCATGCAAACCGAAACGTCATCTGGGTGCACAAATGGGACAAAGGCATGGCCGATCACTTCGCCAACAGGATGCCCCAACAGTTCGGTCCAGGCATTGGACACAAAAGTGAAAATGCCATCCTTGTCGAGCGTGTAGATGATGTCGTGGCTGTTTTCAATCAGCAGGCGATACTTTTCTTCGCTGTTTGCAAGGGCCACCGTGCGTTGCGACACGCGTTGCTCCAGGGTTCCTGTCAATTGGTGGTTGGCATCGAACTGGGCCGCCAGCAAACCGGCCATTCCTCTGAAATTCCTGATGAGCTGATCGTGCTCCGTCAGGTTGCTGTGGGGCCAAACCGGCTGCATGCCCCGGCCGAGATCAGTCGGCAAATGTTTCGTGAAGGCGCTGAGTTCCTCAGTTCTTGCTGCCACCTTGCGGCTCAGGATTTCCGCCATCAGCATGGCCGACAGCAGCACAAAAAGCAGCAGTGCCAACTGATAGGTATAGCGCACATACAGTAGCTTCTGAAATGGCGCAACCGGTTGCTCCAACACCAGGTGCCATTCAGCAAAACTTCCAATGGTTGTGTCCGACACATAGAAGGACGAGCGCCAGCGTTCCGATATGGGCGTATTGGGCGGCACCATGGGCAACCACTGTGAAAAATTCTGGTCCAACGGATTCAGGTTGCCCGGACCCCGATCAATGGCTGTCATCATCTTTTGGCCCTTGCGGTTGCTCAATATGACATTGCCGTTTCTATCAACAAGAGTAAAGACGATGGCGTCACCTTCAACGCTTCTTTCCAGGTGCTCTCGAATCTGGTCCAGGCTGAGGCTGGCGCTGATAAAACCGCCATAGTTGCCATTGACTAGAAATGGGGCCAGCATGCTTACCACCGGCGCGGGATGTCCGACTCGCCCCATCACAACTTCCGAGAGCATGGGCTGGCCTGTTTTTTTCAAAGTCGGTATGAAGGGGCAGTCTGCATAGTTCTTGCCAATGTTGGACAGGCCCAACTCATCCACCAAGGGTGAAAAGGCTGTAGTCACGGAGTGCTTGTCCGCCAGGGCGATGCGCTGGATATTTTGGTCTACGGAATGGGCTCGCTCCAGTTCTGATTGCATCTGTGATGCCGACATTGTTTCCGCCATTTTGGCCAGGTGCACAACGGTCGCTCTTCTGTCCTGCACCCAGAGTGCAACGCAATTGTTGATTACCTGAGTGCCTTTTTGCAAAGCCGTTCTGATGCTTCGGTCGGTGTCCAGGAAATCGTTGTGACTGGCCACCATCAGCAGGAGAAGACCCGGATACAGAGTAAACGCGGCCAGCAGGTTGTAGACCAAATCGCGGTATGCAATTTGTCCATTTTTTGTTGCCAGCGTGAACCCGGTGAACAGGAGTCTGGCCATCAGCGCATTGGCGATGCCATTGACGGTCTGTTTGGTCATCACAATGTTTGTGTTCTCAAGGGGCACATTCATGATGCCGTGATAGAAGATATAAACCAGCGGCATGCCAATGAAGATCCAGTAAATCCCATCCGCCAGCATCAGTCCAATTTTTTTTCGCCGCATCAGCCACCCGACCGTAGCAACCTCCAGAACCATGATGACGATGGCATAGGGGTGATTCCATAGCAGGTAAGTTACAGCGGAGATCAGGGTGGCGGCCACGACACCGCGCCACACACCAAAGAATTGCAAAGCCAACATCGAGAAGATGCTGCCAAACAAAAAATCTATGTTGAGAAAGATCGGATACTTCAGGTAGTTGCCGGCCAGACCTGCAACGAGCAGCAATGCAAAAGCCAGGCCTGTCTGCCAACTGCGAAAGCCGGTCGCAACCTTTAGGTCCACTTAGTTACCCCTTTTTAAAGACCGCTGCTTCATTGATCGCACTTGCACGCGCAACTTTCAAATTGGTGGGCGCACTAACCTAATCGAAGCAAAGCCTTTGTAGCAACCTGGCGATCCGTCGTGATGCGAAAAATCATTTACGACACAAGTCATCGCTTGCAAATAGTTGTGGTGATGCGGCTTCGCGTGCGCTACCCGTAAAAATATTTACCTGATTTCAGGTAGTCAATTTCAGCCCATTCAGGTATGGGCAATGTCACCCCCCAGGACTACTCTTGCCTCAACAGAAAAGTGACTGAATTTCTTGAAATGTGTTTTTGAATTTGTATTTGAATCAGTCGTACGAAGAGAGAAATTGGGCTGATAGGTGAGGGCTTGAATCCCGCATCTTGAATCTCAGATGAGACCTCAAACCAGGGGGTTTGACTGCAATGTTGCAGCCAAGCGGATGAAAGCATTCTCAGATTGGCTGGCCGGTCAAGCGCTCAACCAAGGCTTTCACACCTTTCGCAGAAAGTGGACCATGAACGAAGTAAATAGCTCCAAACCTCAACCGCCTATCCAGGTGGTACTTGGCAGTCAGACCATCAAAGCTTATGTCGCCGCTCCCAAAGCGTTTAATGTCTTGGGCATCGTCCGCATGGGTATGGAATTTGGATTGCTGGCGACGAATGCATCTGGTGTCTACTTTCGGGTGAATGGTTCTACGTCGATGGCACTTTGCAGGGAAGCGGTTGAAGATGCCATCAGGATGTCGCAAGCCAATGGTCGAGGCGAGTCCTACGCAGTATCCCGTTCTCAAAGCGCTGCCGCCAATGCACCTGTCGTCATTGTGCATAGACGCCGCCGTCACATCGAGATGCCAAATTTACGCCCTGAGTCGGCAGTTAATGCACACTTTCGCGCTGCTGCAGCCTAAGCTAGTGCTTGGCTTTAGAAGTTGTAGTTTCTGACCGTTTGGAAGCCCAGACTGCCGCAAATATGTGGCCATCCCCGGTTGGAGGTTAGCTTTCGTTCAATGGACAGCAAATGCCCAAATTGAACCTGCTCATTGAGTGACCGCTTGGGAGAAATCTTCGAGGTTTTATGGCTAGACCTGAACTACGGCTTTCGCGGCCCAAGAGCTGACTACCTCACTGCCCTGTGTGACTGCTATGGGTAATCTGAGACACCCGACGGACATCAGCCCGCCAAGTACAGTTCCACGCGATCGGAGGTCCAGGTCGCAACACCTGTCCCAAAGAAGTCCGCATCCTCAGTCCACACAGGACAACCGATCGTCATCGCGCACGCTAGGACGGGCCAATCATCGGCATCACGTATCGCGATTCTTTGGAGTGCCTGGGTTTTTAGGCCTTCATAGACACCAAGTTCCAGCGGACGAACTATTGATTCCAGTGCGTCTAAAACAGCCATCGCGGGCTCACTTTTAATGCCTCTCTTTTCCAACAGGGAGGGAAGGTACTTTCGGGCGTCTGCGTACGCCACATCTGGCGCAAAAAATTGGACCACGTCTGCGCTGTCAACAATGAGCTCACGCACCCGCTTGCCCAGCACCGCCCGGATCAGGATGTTGGCATCCAG
>CAIQEX010000673.1 GCA_903870955.1 uncultured beta proteobacterium | reverse complement strand
GTCATCAAACGGGGTGATACCCAGCGCATGGCCCAGGTCGAAGATGCCGTGGTGCTGTCCATTCGCACCGTGGTGGTCGATGGAAGTCAATCCGGTGTTGGCGCTACGGTGGGTGGCGTTGTGGGTGCTATTGGCGGCTATGGCGGCAGCGGTGTGCAGCGCGAGGCACAGGTTCTGGGCGTTTTGGCCGGTGTGGCCGGTGCGGCCGCTGGAAACGCGATTGAACGCTTTTCCACCAAGGAAGAAGCCTTTGAAATTCTGGTGCAACTCAAGGGTGGCGAGCGTCGCGCCATCGTTCAGGCCAAGGGCACTGAGAAACTGGAAGCTGGCGACCCGGTCATCATCGTGACCACGGGTGGCAAAGTCCGTGTTACCAAAGCTCCTAAATAGTCTGACTTCTGGGTTGTGGGCTTAAAGAAGCATCGCGGCCAGCTTTAATATGGCGCGCCTTGCCAGGTTGAGCTTCCCGGGTCTGCCCCACCACGTGATTCAACGTGGGCATAACGGGCAGCCCATTTTCTTGAGTACGGCCGATTACCAGCGCATGCTCGGGTTGATGCTGGAGTACGCGCGCCAGTTCGAGGTTGCCGTGCATGCCTATGCATTGCTGCCCGACCACTTCCATTTGCTCATGACTCCGCAGACTGAAGATGGCTTGCCGCTCATGCTCCAGGCCATCGGGCGACGCTATGTGCGTTACTTCAACAATGAACAAAGCCGGACGGGCACCCTATGGGACGGCCGCTACCGTTCCACCGTGTTGCAACCCGAACTCTACCTGCTGCCCTGCATGCTCGCGATGGACCTTAATCCGGTACGCGCCCAATTGGTGTCAAGTGCTTCTGAATATGCGTGGTCCAGCCACGGGCATTACATCGGGAGCCGGGTGGATCGCCTGATTACGCCCCATGCACAGTTTTGGGGCTTGGGAAACACACCATTTGCGCGCGAAGCGGCGTATGCCGACCAGATTAATGCGGGAATCAGCACATCCTTGCACGGTGCCCTGACTGAGTCGACCCTCAAGGGCTGGGCATTGGGTAGTCCGGAGTTCTTGCAGGAGTTGCAAAAGAGAACGCCGAGGCGCCTCACCAGAGGGCAAGCGGGCAGGCCGCCGCGGGCAAAGGACTCCCCGTAGTGCGCAATGCCAGTCTTGTTGGTTCAATTAGTCGCTGCAATGCACTTTAATGTGTCCCTAATTAAATATTCGTTTTGTAGTATCTGAATTAATTGGATTCTGACCCCATTTAATTTTCTTGGCATCTTTGTTGCATTGCAGTAAGCTCCACGTCCACTGTCATTTTCAGGAGCGCGCCATGACTACGGCTGCAGAAATCAAGCACTTATCCGACCACGGTCTGTATTCAAACGAACAAGAGCACGACGCCTGCGGCGTTGGTTTTGTCGCCCATATTCGTGGCGAGAAAAGCCATTCCATTGTCAAGAACGCCCTGAAAATTCTTGAAAACCTGGATCACCGGGGTGCCGTCGGCGCTGACGCCTTGATGGGCGACGGTGCCGGTATCCTGATTCAGTTGCCTGATGCCTTGTACCGGGAAGAAATGTGGGCCCAGGGCGTGAACCTGCCGGCGCCCGGTGAGTATGGCGTGGGCATGATTTTCTTGCCCAAAGAGCACGCCTCCCGCCTCGCTTGCGAGCAGGAAATGGAGCGTGCCATCAAGGCCGAAGGCCAGGTTCTGTTGGGCTGGCGCGACGTGCCGGTGAATCGCGACATGCCCATGTCGCCCACCGTGCGTGAAAAAGAACCGGTCCTGCGTCAGGTCTTTATCGGCCGCGGTGCCGATGTCATCGTGCAGGATGCGCTGGAACGCAAGTTGTACGTGATTCGCAAGACCGCCAGTGCCCACATTCAGGCGCTCAAGCTCAAGCACAGTAAAGAATATTACGTGCCCAGCATGTCCAGCCGCACCGTGGTTTACAAGGGTCTCTTGCTGGCCGATCAAGTGGGTGTCTATTACAAGGATCTGGAAGACAAGCGTTGCGTTTCGGCCCTGGGTCTGGTGCACCAACGCTTCTCCACCAACACATTCCCCGAGTGGCCATTGGCTCACCCCTACCGCTACGTGGCGCACAACGGTGAAATCAACACCGTCAAGGGCAACTACAACTGGATGAAGGCGCGCGAAGGCGTGATGTCTTCGCCCGTACTGGGCCCGGACCTGCAAAAGCTGTACCCCATCAGCTTCGCGGGTCAGTCGGATACCGCCACCTTCGACAACTGTCTGGAACTGCTGACCATGGCGGGTTATCCCATCAGCCAGGCTGTGATGATGATGATTCCCGAACCCTGGGAGCAGCACGCAACCATGGACCCGCGTCGCCGCGCGTTCTATGAATACCACGCCGCCATGCTGGAGCCCTGGGATGGTCCGGCCTCCATCGTGTTTACCGATGGCCGCCAGATTGGGGCCACGCTGGACCGCAATGGCCTGCGCCCCTCGCGTTACTGCATTACCGATGATGACCTGGTGATCATGGGCTCCGAGTCGGGCGTATTGCCCGTGCCCGAGAACAAGATTGTGCGCAAGTGGCGCCTTCAGCCGGGCAAGATGTTCCTCATCGATTTGGAACAGGGCCGCATGATTGACGACGAAGAGCTCAAAGCCAACCTCGCCAACAGCAAGCCTTACAAGCAATGGATTGAAAACCTGCGCATCAAGCTGGACGATGTGTGCTTTATCGAGCGTCGCTCGGCCAAGGCACTGTCCGAAGTGGTGGCCGGTATCGAGCCCAAACGCGTGACCGATCAGGTGGCTCTGTTGGACCGCCAACAGGCCTTCGGCTTTACCCAGGAAGATCTGAAGTTCCTGATCGCGCCCATGGCAACCGCCGGGGAAGAAGCCATTGGCTCCATGGGCAATGACAGCCCGCTGGCCGTTTTGTCCGACAAAAACAAGCCGCTGTACAACTACTTCAAGCAGTTGTTCGCCCAGGTGACGAATCCGCCGATTGACCCGATTCGTGAAGCGATTGTGATGTCGCTGGTGTCCTTCATTGGCCCCAAGCCAAATCTGTTGGACATCAACCAGGTCAATCCGCCCATGCGCCTTGAAGTCTCCCAGCCGGTGCTGGATTTCGAGGACATGGCCAAGCTGCGCGACATTGAAACGCACACACAGGGCAAGTTCCGCAGCTACATGCTGGACATCACCTACCCACTGGCCTGGGGCCATGAAGGTGTGGAGGCCAAACTGGCGTCCTTGTGCGCAGAGGCCGTGGATGCGATCAAGGGTGGCAAGAACATTCTGATCATCAGCGACCGCAATATCAACGCTACGCAGGTTGCGATTCCGGCACTTTTGGCGCTCTCGGCGATTCACCAGCACTTGGTTATTGCCGGTCTGCGCACGACTGCTGGCCTGGTGGTGGAGACGGGTACTGCGCGCGAAGTGCACCACTTCGCCGTGTTGGCCGGCTACGGCGCGGAAGCCGTGCACCCCTACTTGGCCATGGAAACCTTGGCCAACATCCACAAAGATCTGCCGGGTGATCTGAGCGCCGAAAAGGCCATCTACAACTACGTCAAGGCCGTGGGTAAGGGCCTGTCCAAGATAATGTCCAAGATGGGTGTCAGCACCTACATGAGCTACTGCGGTGCACAACTGTTTGAAGCCATTGGACTGTCCAGCGCCACCGTGACCAAGTATTTCACGGGTACACCCAGCCGCGTCGAGGGCATCGGCGTATTTGATATCGCCGAAGAAGCCATTCGCATGCACAACGCCGCCTTTGGCGACAGTCCCGTGTTGGCCAACGCGCTGGAAACTGGCGGCGAATACGCTTGGCGTGTGCGTGGCGAAGAGCACATGTGGACGCCCGACGCGATTGCTAAGCTTCAGCACAGCACGCGCTCCAACAACTGGAACACCTACAAGGAATACGCACAGATCGTCAATGACCAGAGCAAGCGTCACCTGACTTTGCGCGGTCTGTTTGAATTCAAGCTCGATCCTTCCAAAGCGATCCCGGTGGACGAGGTTGAATCCGCTAAAGAGATCGTCAAACGGTTCGCCACCGGTGCCATGTCGTTGGGTTCCATTTCCACCGAAGCCCATGCGACGCTGGCAGTCGCCATGAACCGCATCGGCGGCAAGAGCAACACCGGCGAAGGCGGTGAAGATTCAGCGCGCTATCGCAACGAGCTGAAGGGTATCCCGATCAAGCTCGGCGACACCCTCAAGAGCGTGATTGGTGCCGAGAACGTAGAGGTGGACCTGCCGCTGCAAGCCGGCGACTCACTGCGTTCACGCATCAAGCAAGTTGCATCAGGTCGGTTTGGTGTAACGGCTGAATATCTGTCGAGTGCCGATCAGATCCAGATCAAGATGGCCCAGGGCGCCAAGCCAGGCGAGGGCGGACAACTGCCCGGCGGCAAGGTGTCCGAATACATCGGCAAGCTGCGCCATTCCGTTCCCGGCGTGGGCCTGATTTCGCCCCCGCCCCACCATGACATCTACTCCATCGAAGATCTGGCTCAGCTGATTCACGATCTGAAGAACGTGGCACCGCATTCCGGCATCAGCGTCAAGCTGGTTTCTGAAATTGGCGTGGGCACGATTGCCGCAGGTGTTGCCAAGTGCAAGGCTGACCATGTGGTGATTGCCGGACACGACGGTGGTACCGGTGCGTCCCCTTGGTCGTCCATCAAGCATTGCGGCAGCCCTTGGGAAATTGGTCTGGCCGAAACCCAACAGACGCTGGTCTTGAACCGTTTGCGTAGCCGCATCCGTGTGCAGGCCGACGGCCAGATGAAGACCGGTCGCGACGTCGTCATCGGTGCCCTGTTGGGTGCCGACGAATTCGGTTTTGCGACCGCTCCGCTGGTGGTTGAGGGTTGCATCATGATGCGTAAGTGTCACCTCAATACCTGTCCAGTGGGTGTGGCTAC
>CAIQEX010000672.1 GCA_903870955.1 uncultured beta proteobacterium | reverse complement strand
GTCTGAGCTGGACATTTCCGAGCGTCGGGTACCCCAGGACGGCCGCTTCCGCGTCAGCCTGCAAGGGCGTCTGATTGACTTGCGTGTCTCCATCATCCCCAGCATTCACGGGGAAGATGCGGTATTGCGGATTCTGGACAAACAGTCACTGAGTGACCAGATGAAGGGCCTGCAGCTCACCACGCTGGGCTTTGATGAGGAGGTGGCCGAGGTGTTGCGCCGCCTGGCGTCCGAGCCCTACGGCATGATGCTGGTCACAGGCCCCACCGGTAGCGGCAAGACGACCACGCTGTATGCAGCGATCTCCGAGATCAATACCGGCTCTGAAAAGATTGTCACGATTGAAGACCCTGTGGAATACCAGTTGCCCGGTGTGCTACAGATCCCGGTGAACGAGAAGAAGGGTCTGACCTTTGCGCGTGGTCTGCGTTCAATCCTGCGGCATGACCCGGACAAGATCATGGTCGGCGAAATTCGCGACTCCGAGACGGCACAAATCGCTATCCAGTCCGCATTGACGGGACACTTGGTGTTTACCACGGTGCACGCCAACAATGTGTTTGACGTGATCGGTCGCTTCATGCACATGGGCGTGGATATGTACAGCCTGGTGTCTGCGCTCAATGGTGTGCTGGCGCAGCGCCTGTTGCGCGTGAACTGCAAGCATTGCGAGGAAGACGACTACCCCACACCGGAGTTGCTGCACGCCTCCGGGCTCAACGAAGATCAGGTCATGGGCTGGCGTTTCCGTGCCGGCAAGGGCTGCGGTCACTGCCGTGGCAGTGGCTTCAAGGGCCGCAAGGCGATTGCCGAAATTCTCAACCTGAACGATGAAATTCGGGAACTGATCATTGCCCGCGCGCCGATTCGCCAATTGAAACAAGCGGCACAAGCCAATGGAACCATGTTGCTGCGTGCCTCCGCCCTGGCGCTGGTGCGTAAGGGTGAAACTACTTTAAGCGAGATCAATCGTGTCACTTTTATCGCCTGACACACTGTCGCTCTACATCACGCCGGACCGGATCCAGGCGGTCAAGACTGCCGGTCTGAGTCGACGCGCTGTTGAAGTGCGTCAGCGCGAAGCCTCTGTACAGGCCGCAGACAACTGGCAAGGCCTGATCCGCGTGGTGGGTGAACTGGTGTTGCAAACCAAAGCGCAACGATTGCATGTCGTACTTTCGGATAAGTTGGTGCGCTACGGTTGTTTCCCCTGGAGCCCGGAGTTACGCAACGCCGATGAAGACATGTCCATGGCGATGCTCAATTTTGATGACGTCTATGGCCCCAACACCAGTGCCGACTGGCACTTTGCCCTAACCGAGGGCAAGCCTGGGCAGTCGCGTATCTCGGTTGCCATTCCGAAGTCGCTTTTTGCGGTTTTGCAAAGCAATTTTGAACAGAAGCGCCCCAAGGTGGAGTCCATTCAGACTGCGTTCACGGCAGTGCTACAAACCCATCGCAAATGGTTAGGCAGCAACGGCTGGATGATCAACCTGGAGGACGGACGCCTGACTTTGGCCAGCTGGAACAATGATTCATGGAAATGGATTTATTCAGTGCATGCCAAAGTCAATAGTCCTGAAGAGCTGCTGTCGCGCATTCGGCAGGAAATCCAGTTGTCTTCAACCAGTCTCAAAGCGTCGGATCCGGTACCTATTTATCTACACGCGCCGGCCTTTGAACATTTGCCTTTTGGCTCTTTGCTGGGTGTGGAATTTGTGCCATTGAAGACCCTGGACAAAGAGGCGGGCGCCAAATATGCCTTCGCGCTTTTGGGAGTGCGCCCATGAGAGGTTTTTACTTTAATCTGGTCGCCAAGCCGGGCTACCTATTTTGGCTTCGCGGTTTCATGTTGTTGCTGGGCGGCGCAGCGCTGGCTGCGGTGCTCGCTTACGGTCAATGGGTTTTGTACCCTGAATTGAACACGCAGCGCGAACTGATGCAGGCTGAAGTGTCGAAGCTTGGCGCACCCGCTCCCGCCTCAACACTCAAGCCCGCCGAATTGACCAAAGCGTGGCAACAGGCGCGCAACGTATCCGTTCAGCTAGGGTTACCGTGGCAAAGCTTTTTTGTAGCTTTGGGCGAGGCCAGCAAGAGTGGCAATGTGGCCTTTATTTCAATCGAACCGGATCCAATCAAAGGCCATGTGGTGCTGGTTGCAGAGGCCCGAAGCCTGGACTTCATGCTGAAGTTCATATCGGATTTGCAGCTCAGCCCCGATTTTTCTGAAGTTGCCCTGCAGTCGCACACCATTAACAAGACCGTTCCTGAAAAGCCCGTGCGCTTTCGGGTAGCCGCAACCTGGAGGACCACCGAATGAACACCGTGGCTCTTCAACGCCAATTTCAATATCGGCTGGCGCAGTTGGGTGCTGTCGGCACCTTGGGCCTGGTCATGGTTTTGGTAGCCGTTATAGGCTGGTTTACCGTGATTCGGGCCGGTGAGAAAGAACTCGCCAACTCGCATAAAAAATTGGCCTCTTTGCAACAGCAAGTGCAGACCAAAAGCAGCCTGCCGGTCAGCTCTGCTCTGAATCACGAGGAGCAACTGCGTGTTTTCTACAATAGTTTTCCTTCCGCCGACAAGGTGCCTGACGCGCTCAAACGAATTTATCGCGCAGCGGAAAAGCAGGAGTTGATGCTGGAGACCGGTGAATACAACTGGCTTCAAACCGGTTCCGATCGCCTGGCGCGTTACCGTATCTCACTACCGGTGAAGGGTAGCTTCAAGGAGGTGCTGGGTTTTATGGATAGCGTTTTGTATGACAACCCGACTCTGGCTTTGGAGAATGCCGCCTTCAAGCGTGACAAGGTTGACGATGCCGCGATTGAGGCCAAGTTGGTGTTTGTGGTTTTTGTGGACGCGCAGCCATGACGCCCGGACAAACCAAGCTTTTGATAGTGGCCGCTGCCCTGGTGACCGCCGGGTTGTTCTGGTTCGCACCTCAGGAAGCAGACGTTTCAGTTTCCGAACCGAGCAAAGGGTTGAAGGCGCCGAAGGTTCGTGAAGTTCCCAAAACAAGCTTGGGTACCGCGGCACAAAGTCTGGATCAAAAGCTCAACACGGCCGATGACCGTGGACGACTGACCAAAAAGGGTTCTGGCGAACTGTTTGCAAAGAGCAGTTGGTTTGTGCCGCCTCCCCCACCACCCCCGCCGCCACCGCCTCCGCCGCCGCCACCACCCCCGCCACCACCGCCGCCTACCGCGCCGGCGTTGCCCTACGCCTATATGGGTCGCTTCGAGCAGGGTGACACAAACGTGGTGATTCTGACGCGCGGCAACCGCGTGATCACAGCCGCGCAGGGTGAAGTTCTGGAAAATACGTATCGTGTTGATCGCATTGAGGCAAGCAAAGTGACATTTATTTATCTGCCCATGGGCACGTCGCAATCTTTATCCACCGGGAGCGCCCAGTGAAAAAAACTCCATTCCCACAACGCAATCTTCTGGCGGTGCTGCTGGCAATCGCCCTGGCCGGTTGTGCAGCAGACCGCATGCATAACGAGGGCTTCTCTCTCATCGGAGACGGCAAGATTGAAGAAGGTGTCGCCAAGTTGGAAGAAGCCAAGCTGGCTGACCCCGGCAATGCAATCTTCAAGAAAGATTGGCTAAACCAACGCGACCGTCTGACCTCCGCGCTGATGCAGGAAGCCAACAAGGAAAAAAGCGAACAACACTGGGATGCCGCCCTGCAACGTTATAGCCGGGTGCTGAAGTTGGACCGTGGGCATGTGGGAGCACGCCAGGCCATCAACGAAATCAACGTGGAGCGCCGCCAGGATGCGCGCGTGGATGAGGCGGCGCTTTTGTATGGCAAGGGCGATCTGGACCAGGCTAACGCCGCGATTGGTCGGGTGCTGGTGGAAAACCCGAACCATGCACGCGCCATCGCCCTGCGCAGTCAAATCCTGGAAGCCACATCACAAAACAGTTCGCTCAACGGTGTCAGCCTGAATTTGAAGGGCAAGAAGCCCGTCACGCTGCAATTCCGAGACGCCAATTTGCGCATGGTGATGGAAGCCATCGCCAAGACCACGGGCCTGAACATCCTGTTTGACAAAGACGTCAAAGCCGATTTGAAGGTCACGATTTTTGTCCGCGACACGCCGGTGGAAGAGGCCGTCGATTTGATCCTGATGCAAACCCAGACCGCGAAACGCATCATGGGCGAGAACTCGATCCTGATTTACGCGGACACCGAAACCAAGTCACGCGAATACGCCGAGTTGAAGATTCGCCGCTTTGCCCTCACCAACGCAGATCCCAAGAACGTCATGGCGATGATCAAGACCATCACCAAGACGAAGGACATGTTTGTTGATGAGAAGACCAACTCTCTGGTGGTGCGCGATACACCGCAAATTATCCGTATGGTGGAGAAGCTCATTGTTGCCATGGACCAGCCTGAACCGGAAGTGATGCTGGAAGTGGACGTGATGGAAATTTCGCGCGACCGCGCGCTATCTCTCGGCATTGACCTGCCAACCACGTTTGGCACCACCATCAACAGCTTGACCCTAGACCAGTTGAATGCTTTGGGTCGCAATGATTTTTTATCGACTTCCGGTGTGACCATCACAGCCAAGAGGACGGATTCCGACGTCAACACCTTAGCCACCCCTCGGATACGGGTGCGTAGCAAAGAAAAGGCCAAATTCCTGGTGGGTGACCGTCTACCGGTGATCTCATCAGCCGCAACACCCTCGGTTACCGGCGGCACCTCGGTTTACAACACCAGTGTGCAGTACGTGGAAGTGGGTATCAAGATTGAAGCCGAGCCCACTGTCTACGCCGACGGTGAAGTCGCTATCCGGCTGACCCTGGAAGTGAGTTCAGCCAGTGCGCCGAATGCCGACGCCGCCAAGACCGGCACCATCGCCTACACCATTGGCACCCGCAGTGTGAACACGGTATTGCGTCTGAAGGATGGCCAGACCGAGGTTATTGGCGGCCTGATTCAGGACGAAGATACCAGTGGCGCGACCCGCATACCGGGCCTGGGCGATATTCCACTTTTGGGACGCCTGTTTGGCAAGCAATCTGACGTGAAGAACAAAAAAGAAGTCATCATGTCCATCACGCCCCGGATTGTCCGCAACAACCGCCAGGTGGACAGCGATTTGCTGGAGATGTGGTCCGGAACCGAAAATAATATGCGCTTCGGTACCCGTCAGGTGGGCAATGCCAAGTTGCAACCCGCGCCGACCGGCGCCGCAGGAACTGTCTCTGTGGCACCCAGCGGAGCTTCATCGACGCCTTCCAGTGCCGCACCCGCTGCAGCAACACCTGCGGCAACGCCGGGTGTGGCCGCCAAGGGCGCGGTACGCGGTGTGCCTCCACCGGCCGCTTCACGTGCCGGTGCACCAGCACCCGGTGCAGCTCCCGGTGCAGCACCTGCAGCTGCAGCAGTGCCACTGAAGCCCTTGACGATGGCTGCCCCAGCCAGTGCGAAGGTCGGAGAAAAGATTTCGGTCTCTCTGGCTTTCCCGCCGGTCGCTTCTGCGTCAATTTTGGAGACCAGCCTGAGCTATGACAGTAGCCGCTTGAAATTGATTGCCGTGAATGAGTCCGATAGCGCGCGAAACAATGCGGCAGGTGCCCGCTTTACCGGTGATGGCGACAGCCCCGGCTCGGTCCGACTGGAGTTGGCCGCCGGGCGCGGTGAGTCCTTGCCGGCAACCGGTGGCGCGCTGGCGCAATTGCAGTTTGAGGTACTTGCCGGGGATGGAGCAACGCAGATCAGCCTGGGCACTGTTAATGTGCAGAACACCGACGGCAGCGGCGTGACGCTCCCCGAGACAAATGCCGTTGAATTGGAAGTCAAAGCTGCACCATGAACGTTGCGCGCTCATCTGTGCGCCCGCGCGGGTTCACGCTGATAGAAATGCTGGTCACAGTGACCATCGTGGCCCTGATGTCGACGATTGCATTTCCCATGCTTGAACTGGCCGAGCGTCGCAGCAACGAGCGCGAATTACGGGAAGCGCTGCGGCAGATCCGCTCGGCCTTGGACGCCTACAAACAAGCCGTCGATGAAGGCCGGGTGGTCGAGGAATCCAAAGGATCGGGTTATCCCCCCAACCTGGACGTGCTGGTGACGGGTGTGGTGGATGCCAAGAGTCCAAGCAAAGACAAGAAAATCTATTTCATACGCAGAATTCCCCGTGACCCGCTGAATACGACGCAAGATGCGCGGGAGCCGATGTGGGGATTACGAAGTTATGCCAGCCCGGCGACCGACCCACAGCCCGGTGCGGATATCTATGATGTCTTCTCGCGCTCAGCGGCCATTGGTCTCAATGGCATCCCCTACAAGGAGTGGTGATGCGGCGCAAAAACCTCGGATTCACCCTGATTGAACTGATTGTGGTTATGACCATCATCAGCCTGTTGCTGACGTTGGCGGCACCCCGCTACTTCCGCTCGATAGACAAGAGCAAAGAGACGGTGCTGAAAGCCAATCTATTTGCCACCCGTGACGCGTTGGACAAGTTTCATGCAGACACCGGAAAGTACCCGCAGCAGTTGGCGGAGCTGGTGGAAAAACACTATTTGCGCACCCTGCCCTGGGATCCGATTACCGAGAGTTCCGAAAGTTGGGTCCTTGTATCCCCGATTGACGGTCAAGAGGGCGGTGTCTACAACATCACCAGCGGTGCGGAAGGCGCAGGCTCGGACGGTGTCCCCTATGCAGAATGGTAAGCGCGCACAACGCGAGCAGGGATTTGTTTATATTGCGCTGCTGATTGGCCTGACCGTCATCGGCATCGGGCTGGGTGCGACATCTGAAGTCTGGAGCCAATCCCGCCAGCGCGAGAAAGAAGCAGAACTCCTGTTTCTGGGCAACCAATTCCGCCAGGCCATTACCAGTTTCTATCAACAATCGCCACCGGCTGCCCGCCGCTTTCCTAATGCACTGGAAGAGTTAGTGGACGATTTGCGTGCGCCAGACAAACCCGCCCACCATCTGCGAAAACTATATGCCGACCCCATTACGGGCGAAACAAAATGGGGCGAAGTGCGATTAGCCAGTGGCCAACTGGTGGGTGTTTACAGCCTGTCCAATGAAACACCGCTCAAAGTATTCGGCTTCGCTTTGCGCGACAAGGATTTCGTGGAGAAGGGGCGCTATTCTGAGTGGGTCTTCCGCTCTGCCTTGCCTGCCGCTAACCCGGTGCTGGCAGCCGGCGCAGGATACAACGGACCGGGTTCAAATCCTGGCAATGCGCCAGGCGCGCCACCTGGCAAAACACCGTCGCCACAAACTAGCCCTGGCATCCCAGCGCCATTCAGGCCGCCCCCTGGAATAACGCCTCCAGGAAATACAACAACCCCACCCGGCTTTATACAGCCGACGCCACGTCCGCTGCGTTAGGCCACCTTTGGTGCCATCCGGATTCAGGTCTGTGGCTTGGCCTTGTTATAGATGGATAACACCTTGGGTACGTAGCGTTCGGTCTCAGAGAACTTCGGGATTTTGCGCCCGGCCTGCATCACAGCACCTTCGCCCGCGTTGTAAGCGGCAACGGTCAGCTCCAGGTCATCGCCAAAGTAGTCAAGCAACCAACGTAAGTACTTGCTCCCCGTGAGAATGTTCTGTCTGGGGTCCCAACTGTTGCTATTTCCAAAGCGCTTGGCAGTGGCTGGCATCAGCTGCATCAAGCCCTGTGCGCCCTTGGACGAATAGGCGCGCGGGTTGTAGTTCGACTCCACCAGGATAACCGCATGGATTAACGCCTTGGGTATTTGGTAGGTCTCACTGGCTTCCTGAATGAAGGGCAAGAATCCCGCCGGAACCTTGCTGTCCCAGGCCAATGTTGGCTCTATAGCTGCCGCAATCGGCACAGCAATGGGGATTTTCTCCGCCTCAATCAGCAGGGTATTGGCCGTTTCGTCCTCATTGCTGGAAAGCACGATGGAGCCCTCGGCGCTGATGCCCGTATAGACTTGCGCATTCGCAGCATGCGCAACAACGCACAGCAAACACGCAAGCAACACGGGTTTCATAGTCGGGCTTGGGTACGGCGCTCAGTGATGGCCAATGTGCCGTCGTCCATTTTGCGGATAAAGCCCTGGGCTTCAAATTCCTTAAGGGCCTTACTGACCATTTCTCGCGAAGCACCCACTTCCCGGGCAATAGCGGCGTGGGATACCTTTTTCCGCACGATCAATTGATTGGCTTCGCCGTCTTCTGCCATATCCAGCAAATAACGCGCGACACGGCCAAAAACACTGAGTAGCGCCAGCGAGGCAATTTTTTGATTCGCCTTGCGCAGGCGCATGACCAGACCGCGCATGACGGATACCGCCATGTGGGCGTTGCTCAGGATGCAACTATTAAAGCCTTCACGGCTCAACGCCAGAGCATCAATCTGGCTATCCGCCACGACGCTGGCCGAGTGGGGCTGGTTGTCCAGCAAACTCATTTCCCCGATACAGTCGCCGACACCCAGCGTAGCCAAAACCAGTTCTTTTCCCGTGGGATTGGCCACGATCACGCTGGCCTTCCCGGACAAAATCACCAGCAGCGTGTTGGACTTGGCACCGGCCTCCACCAAAAGTTCTGAACGTTTAAAGCGCTTCTTTTCGAGCGCACCCATCAGGGACAAAGCCTGCGTGTCAGAAAGGTGCTCGAACAGCGGGACCCGTCGCAATAGTTCTGGTGTTGATAGTGTTGCCACTTCTACAATACCTTCAGTTTTATATTGAAAAATCTTTCACGGACGAATGGAAATCCAAACCGCCCTGCAGGTATTCTTATAACCTGAATAAACGCTTAGCTTAACGCAAAAATTGCTTTTGGAAATGCCGAAGCAACAACCTTGAATACGATATGAATCACACCGAAAAACGGATATTGCCACGCATACTTTTGGGTGAAGTTCCCCGAGGCTCAATTTCCTTAGTTTTCAATGGGCATCGTATAGTGATTGAGAGCCTTCGCGACATTTCAAACTCGGGTATTAGTTTCTCGTTAAACCAACAGGTCGCGGTGTCGCAAAAGATCTCCGTGGAGTATTCCGACGCGCATGTCAAGCTCGAAGTATTCGGCAGGGTGGCTTGGTGCAGCAAGACCGATCTGCGCTCGCCCTCTGAACCCCTGCACCCTGGAAACTACCTGATGGGCGTGGAGTTGATGAGCCCCATGATGCTCTTTGCAGTGCTTCCCAAGCGCTAACCGCCGCCGCGCTGCATATACAAGTCGAATCGCTTCATAAAGCTGTAACGCGCCGCCTCGTCTACGCCAGCGAACCGGAAACTCACCTTGAGACGGGGCATTTGAACTTGCGCAATCACGCGTGGCTCGGCCACCTGCCACTTCAAGCCCAGCGCACCGTCACCGATGCGCACACCGACCGTACGCTCCTGACGCTTCCAGTGGTGTTCGCCTAGGGCATCGGGCAGCCATCGCAGCCAGTCATCCTCGGTACAGGCCATATCGCGCTCAAAGCGCTCTTCGTAAACAGATTGCATGTCCATTCTTTCGGGGCATTTCTACATCAGGCGTGAACGCGAAGGATTGCCGCAGACAGTGCGAAACGCACGGCAAGGCAAGCCGACAAAGTGCACGGCTGATTTAGAAATGACGCTAGCCACCGGCAATGGGCGGCCAGATAGCCAGCACATCATCCGGTTGCAAAGCAAGCGTGCCACGATCTTCGGGCGCTATGTAGCGGCCATTGATCAGCACCAGATGCACCATTTTCTCCGGCAAACCGAAGGGTTCAATGACCTGCAAAATAGTGGCACCGGGCGCGACCTCCAGACTGACCTGGTTGGCAGTCCGGTGCTGTTGCGGCAGAAACTCGGTGAGTGACGCGAATAGCTTGAAGGTGATATTCATCTGCTGGATGCTATCGCCTGCGCGCATCGTTCGCACCAGACCATTCCTGTTGCCCTTGTGCGGCGCCCAGGTAAGCCTCGACCAACTGGGTTGGATCCTTCATGAGCACTTCTTTCCAGGAGCCTAATTTCACCTGACCTTCCACGAGGCCGCGCATGACGCCCACATGTTCGGTCCAGCCCACAGAGTTGCAACCGACCAGTACGTCGTCCTTGAATTGCAAGCTCAGGTGACGGCCTTTGGCGGTGTCCGTCAACTCGACATGCTCGCCACCCGGGGCACCTTGCCAGTCTCCAAAGCTGGTGGAGATCAGGCCCAGGGTGTCCAGCACATTGATTTGCGTGACGCCCTTCAGGTTGGCCGATGCTGCCTCGCCGCGTGCGTGGTTAACCATGTTGATACCCGCAATGCGCGCCTGCTCGGCGGCATTGGGCTGAATGGCACTGACGATCATTTTGCCGCTGACCTTGTCCAGGGCCTCGGCGCAATCGCCTGCGGCAAAAATGCCTGGCACATTGGTTTGTAAATGCTCATCGGTCAGCACACCCAGCAGGCAGGTCACACCGGATTTTTCCAGGTACCCAATCGCGGGGCGCACACCGGCCGCGCTGATCACCAAATCGGCCTCGACTGTTTTTCCATTCGAGAGCTTCACCTGCAAGGGCCTGTCGGCACTTCCCGAGACGCCCAACGCGCCCAATATACGGCCCCCAATGCCGGGCTCTGGGCGCGAAATCGACTCGACCCTGGTGCCAGTAAACACTTGCACACCCTTGGCCTCGCACCAGTCGCGGATCATGCCGCCCGCTGTGGGGCCCATCATGCGCGGCACCATGCGGTCGCCCATTTCCACCACGCTCAGTTGCACCCCGCGTGCAGCCAAAGCTTCCATGATGATGCAACCGATAAAACCAGCGCCCAGTTGCAACACGCGTGCGCCCTTGGTGGCCAGGGCCGCAATCTTGCGCGCATCTGCCAGTGTCCAACAGGTGTGCACACCTTCCGAATCGATGCCTGGAACCGGCGGGCTAACCGGGTGCGATCCGGTCGCGATGAGCAGGGTGTCAAACGTCAGGCTCTGGCCATTGTCCAGCGTCACGGTTTTGCCGGCTGCATTGACTGCGGTGACCTTGGCCTGAACGACTTGAATATTCAGGTCTGTAAAGTGCGTCGGGCTTTTGCGCAAATAGGTGCCGCGCTCATCCACGTTGCCAATCAGAAGATAGGGAATCGCCATCCGCGAATAAGACGGTTCGGGTTCGTCACCCACGATGGTGATGCGGTCCTGCGGCGCCATTTTGCGAATGGTTTCCGCCGCGATGACACCGGCCGGGCCGGCACCAAGAATCAGGTGATGGGTCATGTTGTGTACTCCAGAAAAAAAGAAAGGCGGCCCATCAATGACCGCCTTCCATAGACCGATTACAAACGGCTGCTTTTAAGGGCAGCCCCTGTGCTTACAGTCCGAGACGTGCGTGTGTCTCGGCAGTCGGGCGGCCTTCAGCATCCCAGCCGCGCGCAGCATAGTACTTGGGCAGCATTTCAGCCAGCATGTTGACCTTGCCCTTGGCCGGACCGCTGTTCACGGCTTCGGTCAGCAGGCGCTTGGGCAGGCTGTCGTCCTTGGAGGTGAAGCCGGCACGGTTGTTGAACTCGCGCTCCAGATTCCAGATGCGCTCGCCAATGTGCGCCAGTTCTTCGGTCGTGAACTCGTCACCGCAGGCACCTTGCATTTGTGGCGCCAAATCAGCCAGGCCCCAGGCAAAGGTCGTGAAGATGCACAGACCGGAAGAGTCAAAAGCAGCCGTCGCGTCCTGGAATGCCTTGACCAGGTCTGGCTTGCCTTCGTGCTCCAGCGGATCGGTCTTGATTGGGATGCCCAGCACTTCGGAGGCAATGGTGTAGCCGCGCAGGTGGCAGCCACCACGGTTGGAAGTGGCGTAAGCCAAACCAATACCCTGGATAGCGCGGCCGTCGTAGGCGGGGAATTCCTGGCCCTTGCTGCTCATGGACAGATCCGGGTGACCATACTTGGCTGTCAGGCGCTTGGAGCCCTGGCCAATTTCTTTGCCAAAGCCACGGCCATTCACGGTCTCGTCGACCAGAAAAGCCAGTGCCTCGGCCGAGCCGAAATTGGCCTCGATGCCCACTTGTTCCTTGGTCAGAACGCCCATTTCATACAGTTCCATCACGGCGCCAATGGTGGCGCCGAAGCTGATGGGGTCAATGCCTTCTTCGTTGCAGATCATGTTGGCGTATTGCAACGCTTCCAGATCCTTCACGCCATTGGCAGCGCCCAATGCCCAGGCCGCTTCGTATTCCAGGCCGCCGTTGGCACCCCAGTATTGCGGCTTGGTGGCCACGGTGAAGTGCCCTTGATCCATCTTGCTGATACGTCCGCAAGCGATGGTGCAACCAAAGCAGGCCTGATTTGTCACCAGGTGCTTCTTGCCGTCAGTGGCACGGGGTGTGCCCATGGCTTCAGCAGAAATGTCCTTGGCACCTTCGAACTGGCTGTTGCGGTGATTGCGGGTGGGCAATGCACCCACTTCGTTGATCACGTTCATCAGCACCTGGGTACCGTAGGCAGGCAGGCCCTGACCGGTAACGCCGTTCTCGGCCAGGATTTTTTTCTTGTCCTTGACGGCCGCCATGAAGGCTGCGGGGTTCTTGATGTTGCCCACACCCTTGGTGCCGCGCACCGCAATGGCTTTCAGGTTCTTGCTGCCCATGACGGTACCCACACCCGAGCGGCCGGCCGCACGGTGCAAGTCGTTCACCACGGCGGCAAACAGCACGCCGTTTTCACCGGCCTTGCCAATGCTCGAGACGCGGGTCAAGGGGTCTTGCAGGCTCTTCTTGAGCAGGCCTTCGGTTTCCCAAACGCTCTTGCCCCAGAGGTGAGATGCATCGCGCAATTCGGCCACGTCGTCATTCACATACAGGTAGACCGGTTTCGGCGAAGCACCTTCAAAAATGACCATATCCCAGCCGGCCATCTTGAACTCGGCACCCCAGTAGCCACCCGAATTGGAGCAGGCGATCGCGCCAGTCAGTGGGCTCTTGGTGATAACGGTGTAACGGCCACCGGTGGAGGCCATGGTGCCTGTCAACGGGCCGGTCGCCCAGATGATTTTGTTGCCAGGTGACAGTGGATCAACCGTGGCATCCACCTCTTCACAGAGGTATTTGGTTCCCAGACCACGCGAGCCGATGTAGGCGCGGGCCCATTCCATATTGAGGGGTTCAGATTTGACGGTACCAGCGGTCAGATCAACGCGAAGAATTTTTCCTGCCCAAGACATGTTTGGTGCTCCTTAAGTTGCTGAGGGCTGGTTACCCAGCTTGTTGGCCCATTGCTCCATCTTGCCCAGACCGGTCCAGTTGGCATCGATGAAGGTAATCGCAGCGGTGGGGCAAGCGTCGGCGCAAGCCGGGTCGCCGCCGCACAGGTCGCACTTCTGGACTTTGCCAGTTTCTTCGACGTAATTGATCGTGCCAAAGGGGCAGGCAATGGTGCAAACCTTGCAACCGACACAGGTGGCTTCGTTCACCACTTTGGCACCGGTGGCCTTGTCGACGGTGATGGCTTCTACCGGGCATGCATGCAGGCACCAAGCCTCATCGCACTGGGTGCAGGTGTAAGGCACTTTCTTGCCGGTTTCATGGAAGTTGAAGACCTTGATGCGCGATTTTGCGGTAGCGAAGGTGCCGTAGTTCTCGTAAGAACAGGCCATCTCGCACTGCAGACATCCAGTGCACTTGTCTGCGTTGATATGCAATAGCTTTTGCATGCGTTTCTCCTGTGGTTTTGCTAAAGGCTTGGCTGCAACCTATGCACGGCCTTACCTATGAAATGATTTGCCTACGCATTGTTAAAGCGTTGGTCTCCGAAAGATCTAGGGATAACCCTAGTCAGGATTAGCAAATGTCGGAAATTCTCAATTTGCAACACAATTGGCTTGTAATCTCGGCACGCACATCTGTACTCCAAACCCGCATCCCGAACCTACGTCCGCAACTTTTCATGCCGCCGCAATTAACCTCCACTGCGCACGACAAATCCAGTGCGCGCCTTGACGCCATCGCGCAGGCCAGACGTACGCTATTGGTGGACGGGCAAAGTGCGCGCAATCTGGTGTCACCGTGGGTCGAACGTTCGTGGCAGCGCTGTCTGCAATACGGATTGGCGCCCGAGCAATTGGCCGAATTCGACCTCATCAGTGCCGGTCAGGCGCGGCATACCGCAGACGGCAACGCGCACTTGGTGCAGACTGCCAAGCCGATGCTGGAAAACCTGGGGCGCGCCATCGTCAACACCGGCTACTTTGTCATATTGACCAATGAGAATGGCGTGGTGGTGGATGTGAATGGGCCCATCGATCGCCGTGACCGCCGCGCCGAACTGATCACGCGTATTGGTACCGATCTGTCGGAACAACGCGTCGGAACCACAGCCATCAGCACGGCGCTGAGCGAACAGCAACCGGTCTGGTTGCATCGTGGCGAACACTTCTTTGCGAACACCGCAATTTACAGTTGTGCCGGCGCGCCGGTGTTCGGTCCCCAGGGCGAATGCGTGGGAATGCTCGACCTCACCGGTATCGACGCCATCGAGCGACCTGAATTGAGCCATCTGGTGACTCAGGTGGCTGGAAAAATCGGCAACGCGCTGGTGCTGGCGCAAGCGCACAGCTTACTTTTGCGTTTGAACTGGCCAGGAAATTCGTTGGGCAGCGATGCCGACGG
>CAIQEX010000671.1 GCA_903870955.1 uncultured beta proteobacterium | reverse complement strand
GCCACGCGTCAGATGCGCAGCCATATGGTGGATGTAGCGGGTAAAAAAGTGGACTTGGTGCTGGGTTCCCTGCTGTTCCGTCAGGCGCTGGATATCCGGCTGGAATCGCGTCCGGCCTCCTCCGGCGCCTTTGCCAACCGCTTGCGCGAGTTTGAGTCGCTGCGTGAGTTCACCACTTCCGCGACCGTGTCGGCCTTTACGGACTTGCCCTTCTCACTGCTGTTTCTGGTTGTGATTGTGGGTATCGGTGGGCAGCTGGCCTGGGTGCCGGCGCTGGCCATTGTGCTGGTGGTGGGTGTGGGCGTTGCGGTGCAGTGGCCACTGGCCCGTCACATGCGCGAGAACCTGCGCGAAGCCTCGCTGAAGCACGGCCTGTTGATCGAATCCCTGGAGGGCATAGAGACCCTGAAGGCCGTCAACGGTCAGTCGCGCATGCAAAAGAACTGGGAAAACTACAGTGCGGCTGCCTCCAATAGTTCCATGAAGTCGCGCATGCTGAGTAGTCTGACCATGAGCTTTGTGAGCTACGTCCAGCAAGTCGAGACCGTTGCCTTGGTGGTCTGGGGTGTCTACATGATTCACGCGGGATCCATGTCACAAGGTGCCTTGATCGGTGTGGTGATGCTGGCCAGACAGGTGGTGTCACCGATGGCCCAGGTGGTCGGACTGGCCGTGCGCTTTCAACAAGCCAAGGCTTCGCTGGAGTCACTCAACCTGCTGATGAAACAGGCCACCGACCGTGTCCCCGGTCAACGCTATCTTTCGCGCCCCAAATTTGATGGCGCCTTGCGCACCGAAGGCCTGGCGTTTGTCTATCCCGAGCAAAAACTGGCGGCTCTGGAACGTCTTAATTTGAAAGTGGAACCCGGTGAGCGGATTGCCGTGGTGGGACGTATTGGCAGTGGCAAATCCACCTTGCTGCGCTTGTTGAGCGGCCTTTATTTGCCGAGCCAGGGCTCGGTGTATGCGGACGGTATCGATCTGCGCCAGATTGACCCCGCCGACATCCACCACAACGTGGGTCTGGTGACACAGGACTGCAAGCTGTTTCATGGCACCCTGCGCGAAAACCTCACCCTGGGCCTGCCCCAGGTATCTGCCAACCGCTTGCTGGCGGTGTGCCGCATGACCGGACTGGACACGGTCATGGCACGTCATCCGCAGGGCATGGACATGCTGTTGGGCGAAAGCGGCGCAGGACTCTCCGGCGGCCAACGGCAACTCGTGGCACTGTCGCGATCCTTGCTGGCAGATCCCCCGATTCTGCTGATGGATGAGCCCACCAGTGCCATGGATTCACAGACCGAGGCGGCATTCATTGCCCAACTCAAACAACTGCCGGGTCGGAGAACCTTGATCATTGCCACGCACCGCACCTCTCTGCTGGAACTGGTGGACCGCGTGATCGTGCTCGACCAGGGACAGATTCTGGCCGACGGTCCAAAGGTGAAGATGCTGCAGGTGTTAACCGGTGGTGGTCTGCAGGTTCCTCCAATCGCCAAGGAGGCCAAGCGTGGCTGAAGCAAGCAACAACCTCAACCGGCAACTCGTGCTGCGTCCGGTCGATCTGGCGCACATGCGCGATTTGCACGCTGCCATGCTGGAGCAAACGGCACCCCGGATTCGCTGGGCTTTGTACATGCTGATTCTGATCGTCGTGGTCGCCCTCACGTGGGCCGGCATGACCAAGGTAGATGAAGTCACGCGAGGCACCGGCAAGGTGATCTCCAACCGTGGCGACCAAACCATCCAGAGCCTGGAGGGTGGCATTCTTTCCGTGCTCAATGTCAAGCAAGGAGACACGGTGGAGAAGGGTCAGGTGCTGCTGGAACTGGATGCCACGAAGGCCAACGCCACATACAAGGAAGGGCTCAACAAGATGGTGGCCCTGGAGGCCAGTGCGGCGCGCTTACGGGCCGAGGCCTATGGCCGCAACCTGGAGTTCCCCGCTTCTCTGAAGAAGTATCCCAGCATCGTTCGGGACGAAACACAAACCTACCGGTCACGCCTTCAGGCTTTGGAGCAAAGTGTGACGGAATTGCAGCACAGCATGCAACTGGCTGAACAGGAGGTCAAGATGTCTGAGCCCCTGGCGGCGCGCGGGCTGATTTCCGAAATAGAGTTACTCAAGAATCGCCGCCAGGTGAATGATTTCCGGCTACAGATCAGCGAACGCCAGAACAAATACCGGGCCGAGGCCAATGCCGATTTGGGGCGGGTGGAGAGCGAGCTGTCACAGTCGCGTGAAAACGTGGTGGCACGCGCGGACACCGCCCACCACACGGTCTTGAAAGCCCCGGTGCGCGGCATCGTCAAAGATATTCGCACCAGCACGATTGGTGGCATCGTGCAGCCGGCCGCCGTCATCATGGAGATTGTGCCGCTGGATGATCAGTTGCTGGTTGAGGGACGCTTCAGGCCGCAGGACGTGGCCTTTTTGCGCCCGGGTCTACCCGCAACGGTCAAGATTACGGCCTACGATTTTGGTATTTACGGTGGCCTCGACGGCGTGGTTGAACAGATCAGTGCCGATACCCTGCGCGAAGACTCGCGCACGGCCATCGCCGCCACAGGCGAGGAAACTTATTACCGCGTCTTGGTGCGCACCCACGAAGCCTCTTTGAAAGCAGGTGGCAAGTCATTGCCGATCATCCCCGGAATGACCACCTCGGTGGATGTCCGGTCCGGCGAAAAATCCATTTTGGACTATCTGTTGAAACCCGTATTCAAGGCCCGAGAGGCCTTCCGAGAGCGATGATCAAGGCCACTCTTTTATTCGGCGCAACGCTGCTCATGCTTTCACCCGCGCAGGCTGAGAGTGACTTTGCGCGCACGGAGTGGGCCCCTTCCGGCATGCCGCAGTCCCAAGCACAGTCGCAGCCGCTGCAATTGCAGTTTGCGGCGTTGTTGCAAAAGGTGCCGGTCGTGCCACAGGCGGGAGCCGAGGGTCTTGCCAACCAGTGGCCCGATCTGGGCATGGGCCTGTGGCCATTGCAGACCCTGGTCAGCCGTGCGTTGGAATTTTCGCCTGCCATCCAGGAAGCCTATGGCAATGCGCGCGCTGCGGGCTATGACGTCAGTCAGGCCCAATCCGGGCTTTGGCCCCGCGTGGAACTGAACGCCAACAGCCCATCGGTGAATCTGGAGAACAACAACGCGGTGGGCTCCCGGGTGGGCGCGAGCGTGGTCTACAACCTGGTTGACTTTGGCAAAACCCGCAAACAGATATCCAGCCGTGAATTTCAGTTCGCGTCGCTGCAAGACCGTCTGCGCACGGTGCGCGAGACGACGGCCTTTGATACCGCCAATGCCTATCTGGAACTGGTAAAGCACCAGCGTCTGGAGAACCTGTACGCGGCGCATATTGATGATTTGCAAGCGTTGACCCACAAACTGGCAGAGATCGTCGCCGTGTTTCCGGGGCGACGCAGTGAGTTGACGCAGGCGCAAACACGACTCGGTCAGGCCAACGACTCGCTGCTGGCGGTCCAGGCCAAAAAGCGCCAATACAGGCTTGACCTGATGCGGCAGTTGGGCTCGTATGCACCGATGGCGTCGTTTGCAGATGCGCTTCCTGACATCCCCCGAGAAACCATTCCGACGCTGATGGAGAGCGTAAAAACGCAGCACCCGGCGATTCGCTCGGCCTTGGCCGAGGCGTCAGCGGTGCGTGCGCAGGTCGAGGAAGCGCAGGCCGCACAAAAGCCGCAGGTAGACCTGATTTTTAGCTCCCAATCCGGCCTGGATTCCAATGGTTTGGCGGCTCCGGCGCAACTCTATGTCACAGCCAAATGGTTGGCCTTTGATGGCTATGGCGGCAAGAACAGTGAACAGGCACTCAGCGAACGCGCATTGGCCGCCGAGGCGCGTGCCGGGCAGTTGCTGCAGGAAGTGGAGTTCAAGGTGCGTAGCGCCCAGGAAGAGTTGCAGTCCCTGTCGGCGCGCGCCGAAGAATTGACCGCGTTGTTGCGGGACACCGCGCAGGTACGCAAAGACTATTACGACCAGTGGCGTGAACTGGGACGTCGAACCCTGCTCGATGTGCTGACCGCCGAAAATGAGCATCTCAGTACCCAGCTGAGTCTGGCTACCTCACAGGTGGACCAGGTGATAGCAGCGGTTCGCATGCGCCATGAGGCGGGCATTTTCCAGGCCTGGTTGGTGGGTGACGTGTCTACTGCTTCACCAGCCTCGCGAGGCACACCATGAAGCAAACAAGACGCGTGCATGCAGTGCTTTGTTTGTGCTGCGCGTTGCTCACGGCAACCAGTGGGTGGGCACAAACCGCAGCACCGACCAATGTCAGCACCAATGCCAGCACCAATGCAAGCAACGGTGCCGAGCCATCCAAGGTCACCTTTGCGCCGCAGGTTGAAGTCGGTGGCGTGGTGACCAGCCAAGTGTTAACGCAATATGGACAACAGTTTCACGCCCGCTTTACCCAAGCCTGGAATGCGCGCACGGATGTGGAAGGCTATCAGCTGTTGGTGAAAGAACGTTTGTTGCCACGCGGTGGAACCGATGTGCTGATTTTTTCCGGTGACAACGTGGTCTTCCGCACCAATATTCCACGCAACGTTTTGCAGATTGCGGCGCTGATCGAAAACGCCGTGGAGCAGGCTTACCAGAATGCAGTCGAAGTCGGCATGCAAGCACTTTTGTTTCGGGATTCGGACCAATCCGTTTCCGGATTGTGAAGCCCGCCAAATCAGATCCAGCACCATGAAAACCAATTTTATAAATCGAAACCTGATATCCGCCCTGCTCTGCGTAACCGCGCTGGGCTGCTTTGCCGGCCCACTCGTCTATGCGCCAGTCAATCCGACCTTTGGCGGCAACCCGGGCAATGCGTCCGGCCTTTTGGCGAACGCGAATGCCCAAAATACCTACACGGCCCCGGTCGCTACGGCTCCGGTGCTGACACCGCTGCAGAAATTTAACCAGTCGCTGTTGAACTCCGTACTCTCCAAACTCAACAGCAAGCTGTTGGGAGAACTTTTTAATTCGGACGGAACCTTGACTGTAGGCAGCACCATACAGTCGGGCAACTACGAAATCAAAGTTACCTTGGCTGACCAGGCTACCTGCAATTGTCCCGTGGGAAGCGTCGTGCTGACCACGCGTGATGTAACCATTGCGGGATCCGAAACCAGCATCATTGTCGGTTCACAAACCAACTAGTCGCGGGTGTCAGATGTTTCGCTCCTTCACCTTCACCTTCCAATCTGATCCATGGCGCAGGTTCATGCTGGTGCCCTTGCTTTTGGGTCTCAGCGCCTGTTCCATACCACCACTGCGTGCGCCATCGGTCGTCAAACCGTCCAACGTGAATGCCGATGCAATATTGACGCCGGCCACCCGTATCACACGGGATTTAGTGAAATTGCCGACGCCAGAAAACCGGGTACCCGTGGCGGTGTATGGCTTTCGTGACCAAACAGGTCAGTTCAAGTCGCAACCCGAAAGCAATCTGTCGAACGCGGTGACCCAGGGCGCCGCCTCGATCCTGGTCAAGTCACTGCTGGACTCGGGATGGTTCTTGCCGATTGAACGCGAAGGCCTGCAAAACCTGTTGAATGAGCGGCGTGTTGCCAAGGCAATTGAAACCCCTGCAGACAAGGGCAAGCCGGGTGCATCCTATCCACAACTCATTCCGGCACAATTTATTCTTGAAGGCGGGATTGTGGGCTACGAATCCAATGTGCGCACGGGCGGACAAGGTGCCAACTTGTTGGGAATAGGTGCAGAAACCAAATACCAGATTGACCAGGTCACGGTCAATTTGCGCAGCGTCGATGTGATGTCCGGGCAGGTCGTCAACAGTGTGTCGGTAACCAAGACCATTTTTTCCCATGAATTGTCAGCCAGCGTGTACAAGTTTGTGGATTACAAGCAACTGCTGCAGATGGAAGGTGGTTACTCCACCAATGAACCGTCGCAGCTAGCCGTCAAAGAGGCCATAGAGACCGCCGTCATACATCTGGTGTTGCAAGGCGTGCGGGACCGGGCCTGGGCATTGCAAAATGAAAATGACTGGACTTTGCCGTTGGTGCAGGCTTACATGCGCGATGGTGAGCAGCAGTTGATTGACCCGGATCGGCCAGAAGATATGGCGCAGGCCGTGATACCGATGCGTAAGAACAGCGTGATTAAACCCACATTGCCGCCCCTCACGCCACCGGAGCCGCCTGCGGCCGCTGCCACGCCACCAGCCGTTACCAAGCCCGGTGGAACCGCACCCAACAACCCGTTGGCTGGCGCGACGCCCAAGCCCCCTGAGCGCAAGCCTTCCATCCCGGCTGGCGCTCCGGCAACACGCGGCGGGAGCTCCCCCGAGAGAGCTCCCGTCAATGGCCCACTGGAGTCCATATAGGCCATGCGCTCGCCCTCATTTGCACCGAAGCAGATCGCAACGCTGTGCGCGGTTTTGTCGCTTGGCATCTGCATGGGCCTGCCAAAGCATGCCACCGCGGCCGATTTGTCTTTGCTGTCGGATTTTGGGCGCCCTGACATTCCTGCCGGGGTCACCAGGGGGGCTATCACTACGGGAGACGTGGCCGGCATTTCACAAACCGGATCACTGAATCGCGCCTACATAGAACAAATGGGCCAAACCGGCAACAACGCGGAAAGCTGGCAGGAGGGTGTCGAGCTGTCGGCGTCGATCATTCAGAATGGCGCATCCAATGCTGCGCGCTTGTCGCAAACGGGCTCCAATGACAGCGCTGTTCTGTTGCAGCAGGGAAGCGGCAACCAGATGGCCATTTCGCAACTGGGTGCGAACGTAACGACTGATAGCAGCCAGGTCGGTGATGGCAATCAGCTGGTGCTGGTGCAACAGGCTGGATCACAGTTCACATCGACCCAAATTGGTAACCAGAACCAGTTGCTGGTGGACTTGCCTGTCAACACGTTCATGAACGTGAACCAGACGGGAAACAATATGTATTTGAAGTTGGGCCCCTGACACCCAGAGTGCCAAACGGGCTATATCAGATTCTTCAAATTATCAAACTTGAAAATTAAAGTACTTACAAGTTTGAACTTGATCTAGAAATAGAAATTCGGGTCGTGGGTAGACCGGGATTGTTCAAACGAAAAACCCATAGTACTTGTTTTCAACTTCTTAATTTTTCTTTCATCATGAACATCAAAATGAAACTGGCTGCTGTCGCAGCATTCGCAGCTCTGTCTACTTCCGCTTTCGCCGTGACTGACTACGACGTTCTGGGCAATGCAGTTGCTGCTGACGTGCTGGCTCTGGGTCAAGGCGAACTGGCTGCTATCGGCACCCTCGCTGGTGACGGCAACGTTGCTTTCATCAACCAAGAAACTTCCAGCAATATGGCTTACATCGACCAGACCGGCGCAACGAACTTCGGTTCTATCACGCAAGAGTCCACCGATGGCAACTTGGGCGTGATCTATCAAATCGGCGATCTGAACCGCGCTGTGATTGCACAACACTAATTTAGTTGCTACCGTCTCATTTGGCGGGTCGGTTTCAATCGAATTTGTGATGTAAAAAGACCCCGGGAAACCGGGGTTAATTGTTTGTGCTCCCATAATTGGGTTACTATTTTTCGATTCAACAGGGAGTCGCCATGCACGAAACTGTCTTTCTACCTCTCGCCACCTTCCAACCTGTTTTTGAGACCGCTCGAAGAGCAACGGACTTGATGCAATCGGGTGCGGACAAAATTGCGCAAACGAATTTTTATGCGAGCCTTGCGGCGATAGACAACTCTACGCACCATTTTTCAACACTGGTTCATGCACAAGGAATAGATGATTTGATTGAACTGCAAGTTCAGTCGATCGTTCCTGCGACAGAATCTGTCAGGGCTTACCTGGGGCAACTGTTCGGGATTGCAACGGCTTCCTGTCAAGCGTATTGGCAGCACATGGAACGCCAAATGACAGCCCCAATGGCAGGCACGACCAGTCTTTGAATCCGGATTGTGGTTGGGCGGCCAAACCTTGGCCATCGCCCTTCCCTTTGTATGACGCGAATGTTCCTGTTATCTGTCAACACACGTGGAATCGCTAAGAAACGGGAAATAGAAGTCGTCTGCGGTCACCGTGGACGGGCCGTTTTTTGTGGGCTTGAAGTTTCCTTCATCTTCGTCAAAATCAATAAATAGCGAACTGTCCCCTGCGGGCCGCGCAACTCTCGGAAACATATATATATCAACTCGGCACCCGCGTTGGTGACTGGGCTGCAGGTGATATTGCGTATCAGCAACCGAGTCTCCCGG
>CAIQEX010000670.1 GCA_903870955.1 uncultured beta proteobacterium | reverse complement strand
GATACTGGACGGTGGCCCCTGTGAGGTGGGGATCGAATCCACCATCATCGACTGCACGCGTGGCGCGCCCGTGCTGCTGCGCCCGGGTGCCATTACCAGCGAGCAGGTTGCAGCCGCGTGTGGGCGCGCGTTGATTTCGCCCGAAGAACTCGAACGCCAGGGGCAGCAGGCCCCACGCGCTTCCGGCACGTTGGAGTCGCACTATGCGCCCAACGCCACGGTCCGTCTGATGGATGCCAAGGCCTTGCAAAAAGCCCTGGATTTGCTGGGTACCGACGTTGACAAGAGTGCCGCGCCTGACAAGACCATTGCGATCTATTCGCGTGTTGCCCTCAAGACGCCATCACGCCAAATCGAGATGCGCCGCATGCCGGGCGACGCAGCCGTCGCAGCACACGAATTGTTTTCGGTGCTGCGCGAACTCGACGCCCTGCGCGTCAAGTTGATCTGGGTCGAGACTCCGCCAGATTCGGTTGAATGGGACGGCGTACGCGACCGCTTGCAGCGCGCTGCGGCTTAACGTAGGCAAATAACGATAGGTCTTTGGAATACGTCTTTGACGTACAATTTCGGATGCTCACGATTTTCGAGACGCCCACTTTTGTTGCTGAGGCGGCGGGCATTTGGTCGACAGAAGAGCGTCTTGAGTTTTTCACCTGGATCGCAGCCAATCCAGAAGCTGGAGTCGTAATCCGCGGCAGCGGTGGTTGCCGCAAGGTTCGATGGTCACGCTCGGGGATGGGAAAACGCGGTGGCACTCGAGTGATCAATTTTTGTGTTGACTGAGGAAGATGCACTTTGCATGTTGCTGATATACCCCAAGTCAGAGCAGGACAGCATTCCCGGCCACATTCTGAAACAGGTACGTATGGAGATCGAAAATGACCGAAGTTAAATCAAAATCGAAACCCGTTTCTGGCGAAAAATTGGGCCTCAAGTTGCTCCAGTCGGTCCGCGAAATGAAGGCTCAAAAATTTGCACGGGTTACCGAAGTCCATGTCAACGAGGTGGTGCAGGCCCGTCAGGGTACCGGCTTGTCGCAGTCCGAGTTTGCAAGCGCTTTAAGCATTTCCAAACGCACCTTGCAAGAGTGGGAACAGGGTCGACGCGCGCCCTCCGGTGCGGCCCAGGCGCTGATCAGAATTGCTCGCAAGCATCCAGAAGTGGTCCGAGAGGCGTTGGCATAGCCTGAAGGCTTGAACTGCCATCGGGCCGGTCAGAGCGCAAATGCGCGCTAGTTATCGCGCGCCGCCCACTCCACCAGCGTTTCCATGACCGCACGGGCGGCTTCGGTATTGGCATTGGCGTGGTTGATCATCGCGACGAGTACATAGCGCTTGCCGCTGGCGCCGTCCACGTAGCCAGCGCGGGCAAGTACGTTACTCAGCGTGCCGGTTTTCAGGTGGGCACTGCCCACGGCCTTGGACTTGAAGCGCTTGAGTGTGCCGTCCACGCCCGTGATCGGCAGCGAACTCATCAATTCCGACATATTCGGTGAACGCCAGGCCAACTGCAGCAGCCGTGCCAGACCCTGGGCATTGATGCGTTCCTGACGCGACAGACCCGAACCGTTCTCCCAAATTGGCAAGTCGTCAGGGCCGATGCGCTCCTTCCACCAGCGCTGCATGACGTTGCGCGAGGCAACAAAACTGCCCGCACTCAAGGCGACAGCGCCCGCCGCGCCTGAAACGGTAGTGCCTGGGTTCTCACTGGCAACAGCCTCCGCAGTCGCAGTGATCGGGCCTTGTGGCACCGCCCGTCCCAGCGTCAAAAACACCTGCTGCGCCATCACGTTGTTGCTGTACTTGTTGATGTCGCGGATGATTTCGGCCAATGGCGCCGAGCTGATTTCAAAGGCCGGTTTGCCCGCCAGTGCGGTCGCAGGCACGTTGCCAAAACGCACGCTTCCGCTGAGCTTGCCGCCCATCTCCAGCCACATGCCTTGAATGGCGCGCGTGCCATAGCTACGCGGGTCCGCGTAGGCCACCGGCCAGACCTTCTCGCCGCAACTGGCCGGGTAATTGCCGCCAAAACGGATGCGGTTAGCGTCCGAAAAATCGGCTTTCAACGCGCCCCGGTAGTCGCCACAGTCGGCATTGCTCAGGGGCACGCTGGTCTGCAATTGCACACCGGCCAGCGGCGGGTCAAATTGCACTTGCGCTTGCTTGCCACCGGGCTCAGGCGCAAAGGTCATCACCACGGCTTTGTAGTTGATCAACAGCGCATCCGGTGCGGCGTTGTAGGGGCGCAGGGGTTCACCGTCAAAGTTGGCAGGGTCTGCTTCGGGCACATCGAAGGCGCTGCGATCCAGCACGATGTCGCCGGCAATGTGGTGGATGCCGATTCCCTGAAGGCGGCGCAACAGCAGCCAGACCTTTTCCAGCACCAGCTTGGGATCCCCCTGGCCCTTGATATACACGTTGCCGCTCAGCGTGCCGTTTTGAATTGCACCGTCGACATATCCCGGCGTGCTCCAGGCAAATGTGGGCCCGAGCAGGTCCAGTGCGGCAAAGGTAGTGGTCAGCTTCATGACCGAGGCCGGGTTCATCGGCACTTGGGCGCGGTGCGTAAGCCGCGCAGTGGGATGGCTGGTGTCAGCATCCAGCACCAGCAGGGAAACCGCATCAAGCGGGATTTTTGCCCGCAACAGGGCCGCATCCACCTCGGGTGGCAAGGCACCCGCCGGGGCCGCCATGGTGGAGCAGCAT
>CAIQEX010000669.1 GCA_903870955.1 uncultured beta proteobacterium | reverse complement strand
GGAGATTGCCTATTCGCACCAGGAGAAGTGGGATGGCAGCGGCTATCCCGAAGGTCTGGCGGGCGATGACATCCCGATCCCGGCGCGCCTGATGGCCCTGGCCGATGTCTACGATGCGCTCATCAGTCGCCGCGTCTACAAGCCGGCCTACACCCACGAAGTGTCGATTGCCATCATTCAGGAGGGGCGCGGCAGGCACTTCGATCCTGACATCGTCGACGCCTTCATGGCCATCCACCGCGAATGCCAGGCGATTGCCGAAAAGTATGCAGGCCCGGACGAAGGGTAGTCCCGGCTGAAATTGCACCAAACTGTGACGCCCGTGTTTGCACTCCAAATAGTTTTGGCGTACAAAGTGATCGGCCCTGGTCATCAATAAAAAGAAGGGGACACAAGCGATGCAATCTGCCGGCATGTTGGGCTTGGGCGTGGCCTTGATTCGACGTCTGTCTTTTTCCCGAAAAATCCTTCTGGTCGGATTTCTTTGCGCCATGCCCATCCTGGTCGTGATGTGGGCCTTTTTTTTGGGTACCGAGCCCAAGGCGGTGTTCGCGACGGTGGTGGCCCTGTGCGCCGTGGATGCAGCCGTGCTGGTCTATTTGCTGGCGGCCTTGTACGTCAGCGTAACGCAGGATATTTCGGACATGGTGCAGGCCGTAGGTCGCATGGTGGCGGGTGATTTGCGCCAGTCGGTGGTATCGCGCAGCCAGGACGAACTCGGAAACATGTTGACCACCTTGGGCGAGTTGGGGCGCACGGTATCAGCCATGGTTGCCAATGTGCGCGGCAACGCCGCCTTTGTGGCCCACGCGGGCAAGTCTCTTGCACATGACAGCCAGGACCTTTCAGACCGAACCGAACAACAGGCGGCCAACCTCGAGCAAACAGCGGCCAGTGTGGAAGAACTTTCTTCGGTGGTGCAAACCAATGCCGTCACTGCCGGGAGCGCCAATGGTCGGGCCGGTGAAGTGCGCGATGTGGCCGTCAGCGGAGCCGCCATCATGGCTGAAGCGGTGGCCTCGGTCGAAGCCATTCAAGCCAGTGCCAAACGCATGGACGAAATTGTCGGAGTGATTGATGGCCTGGCCTTTCAAACCAATATTCTGGCCCTCAACGCCGCCGTAGAAGCTGCCCGCGCCGGTGAATCCGGCCGTGGTTTTGCCGTGGTTGCCGCCGAAGTGCGCTCGCTGGCGCAACGGTCTGCAGCGTCCTCCAAAGAAATCAGGCAACTCATCGGCGAATCTTCCCAGCAGGTGGCTGCCAGCGTACAAAGAATCCACACCGCTGGCGCCAGCATGACCGCTATCGTGGACGGCATTCGTACCGTCGCCGACAGCATGGTGCAAATCTCGGCCACCAGTGCCGAACAGAGTGCCGGCCTTGGTGAGATAACTTCCGCCGTCCGTCAGCTCGACGAAATCACCCAGCGCAACGCGCAAATGGTGGGCCATGCGGTCGAAAAGGCGCAGGACATGGAAGCGCGCGCCGTCACGCTGGTCGATTCAGTGGCCTTCTTCAAGTTGCTGCAGGGTTCACCGGACGAGGCGATTGCACTGGTGGAGCGCGCCGTTGTGCATCGCCGGAACGGTTCGCGCGACAGTTTTTTGCGTGATCTGACGGAGCCTTCCAAAGGGTTCTTTGACCGCGATATGTATGTTTTTGCGCTCGATGAACAGGGTCACTACCTGGCGTTTGGTGGCAATCCGGCCAAGGTCGGAACCCGGGTGCAGGACATTCCCGGCATTGATGGTGCGGGCTTGCTGCAAACCATCATCACGCAGGCCCGCTATGAGCCCGGTTGGGTCGAGTACGACATCACCAACCCGGTGTCGGGACAGGTGCAGACCAAGATGTCCTACGTGCAGATGGTGGATGACCTGTTTGTGGGCTGCGGCGTTTACAAGAACCTCTTGGCGTCCGCGGCTTGAAGGCTCAAGCGACTGCTGCCGCGAGCTTCTGGGTCAGGGCCTGCACTTCGGAGGGCAGACGGCTGGGGCCGGTGTCGCCTGTGTGCGAGCGGATCAGGCGTTTCAAGGTGTCGATATGCGGCGTGAGGGTGCCGAAAAAACGTGCCTGCCCCCCGGTGGCAATGAGCAGGGTGGGGAAGTTTTCCACCTCGATCGGGTCTACCAGGTCGGACTCATCCTCGATATCAACCCAGCGCAATTGCACACCCGGAAAATCTGCACGCAGGCTCTCAAAAACCGGGGCGTAGTCCTTGCACGTGCCGCACCACTGGGCGCACAGACAGGCTATCAGCAAGGGTTGTGGTGGGGGGGCGATGGGGTTTGACATGTCGCAAGGGGGAGGCAAATTTGTTTTGTATCTAAGGATATGTCAGATCAGGGTAGGCCGAGGTTTTACACTATACGGTTTGCTGCACTGCAGCTTTGACTCACCACAAGGGCACCATGAGCGCATTTCTGGACGAAACCGTATTGAGCGTACACCACTGGACAGACCGTTTGTTCAGCTTCACCACCACCCGCGATCCCACGCTCCGGTTTTCAAATGGCCACTTCACCATGATTGGCTTGCGCCAGCCGAATGGCAAACCGCTGTTGCGTGCCTACAGCATCGCCAGCGCCAATTACGAAGAGCATCTGGAATTCCTGAGCATCAAGGTGCAGGACGGCCCGCTCACCTCGCAACTCCAGCACATCAAGGTGGGCGACAAGATCGTGGTCGGCAAGAAGCCCACCGGCACCTTGCTGATTGACTACCTGCTGCCCGGAAAAAACCTGTATCTGCTGGGCAGTGGCACCGGTCTGGCTCCATTCCTGAGTGTGGCGCGCGACCCGGCCACCTACGAGCGTTTCGAGAAGGTCATCGTGGTGCACGGCGTGCGTGAGGTCAAGGAACTGGCCTACCACGACTACTTCAAGCACGAGTTGCCCGACCACGAGTTTCTGGGTGAAATGATCACCGAGCAGATGCTGTATTACCCCACCGTCACGCGCGAACCTTTTCACAACCAGGGGCGCATCACGACGCTGCTCGAAACCGGCAAACTGGAAAAGGATCTGGGTCTGCCCAAACTGGACCCGATCAATGACCGCGTCATGATTTGTGGCTCCCCCGGTCTGCTCAAGGACCTGAAAGTCATTCTGGAGAAGAAGGGTTACGTGGAAGGCAGCACCACCTCGCCTGGCGACTTTGTGGTCGAACGCGCCTTCGTCGAGCAGTAATCTGCCGCTACTCTTTTAACTCTGAAAATTCATGTCCCATTACGATCTCTACGCCATTGGCAACGCGCTGGTGGACTCCGAATACGAAGTCACCGACGCGCAACTGCAGGCCCTGGGCGTGGAGAAGCGTCACATGACCCTGATCGATGCCGAGCGCCGCGCCCATTTGCTGGCCGGTGTGCACGGTCTGCACAGTCGCCGTACCGGTGGTGGCTCGGCAGGTAACACCACCGTGGCGCTGGCGCAGCTAGGCGGCAAAGCGTTTTACTCTTGCCGCGTGGCCGATGACGAACTGGGCGACTTTTATCACCAGGATTTGCTGGCCAACGGTGTGGCGACCAACTTGTCTAACACCTCGTTCCCCGAGGGGCAGACCGGTATCTGTTTGGTCATGGTTACCCCGGATGCCGAGCGCAGCATGAGCACCTTTTTGGGTGCCACGGCCGACATCGACCACACGGCACTGCAAGCCAAGGACATTGCCAAGTCCAAGGTCTACTACATGGAAGGCTATCTGTCGGCCTCGCCAACGGGCCTGGACGCCGCCATTCAGGGTCGCGCCATTGCCAAAGAGGCAGGTGTCAAACTGGCCACCACGCTCAGCGACATGAGCATGATCAACTTCTGTCGCGCTGGGCTCGAAGCCATGGTCGGCGATGACCTGGATTACCTGTTTTGCAATGAGGAAGAGGCGCAGGTCTGGTGCGGCAGCACCGACTTTGACACCATCGTCGCCGCCATGGGCAAGCTGGCCAAAGTGGTCTGTCTGACGCGCGGTGCCAAGGGCTGCCTGGTGCTGGAAGGGGGCCTGCAAACGGCGGTGCCCGCAGCCCAGGTCGACGCCATCGACACCAACGGTGCCGGGGACATGTTCGCCGGTGCCTTCCTGTTCGCCGTGACGCATGGCTACAACCACGCGCAAGCCGCGCGTCTGGCCAACGCGGCGGCCGGTACGGTGGTCTCGCAATACGGCAACCGGCTCACGCCGGAGCTGCTGCAGACGATTCGACGCGAGTTTGAGGCGTCGGTTTAGGCCTTGGTTTACGGGTTGATTTAGGCGTCAGTTCAAGCGCCGATTCAGGCGTAGGTTCAGGCGTTAAGCCTGCCGCGTCTTCACCGCATACGGCGGCAGCCCATTCAGCATGCGCTTGCCGTAGCTCTGCAACTGCAGGCGCTTGTCGTAGCAGATCACATGGGCCTGGTCTTCCTCGGTGCGGATGGCGCGGCCCGTCCACTGCAGCAGCTTGATGGCGGTGGCGGGAATCACCAGTTCACTGAACGGGTCGCGGCCCATGCTGCGCAACCATTCGGCGCGCGCCTCGTCCACCGGTTCGCTTGGCGGCGCAAAGGGCAGCTTGCAGATAAACACCGTCTCGCATAGCTTGCCCGGCAGGTCCAGACCCTCGCCGAAGGATTGCAAGCCAAACAAAATGCTCGGCAAGCCCGCTTCCACACGGGCGCTGTGTGAGGCCAGCAGGCGGGTGCGCGACAGCGTGCCTTGCACCAGCACCGCGTCCAGCAGTTCACCCGACAAAGCCAGTGTGGCGGCGCGCATTTGGGCCCGTGATGTGAACAGGGCCAACGCGCCGTGTTCGATCTGCTTCAGGTCGGCCAGCAAGAGCGAAACCATCTCGGCGGTGTAGGCGTCGGCCTGCTTGGGTTCGGCGCGGGTGTGCACCACGGTCAGCGTGCCTTGTGTGTCGTAGTTGAAGGGGCTGGAAACTTCCAGCGTCGTCACGTTCCGGTTGCCGGAAAGACCGGCTTCCTGCAAAAAGTAGTCAAAGCTGCCGCAGCTGGTGAGAGAAGCCGAAGTGATGATGGCACCGCGCACCTGGCTCCACAGAAACTGGCGCAACAGGTCGCCCGGCACCATCGGGCTGGCATGCGCGGTC
>CAIQEX010000668.1 GCA_903870955.1 uncultured beta proteobacterium | reverse complement strand
GAATGCCAAATCCGGGAAAGACCCCAAGTCCAAAGCCGTAACGGCCAAAGCGAAGGCGGGCGCAAAAACTGTAGCCAAGCCTGAAAAAGTGGTCAAAGCCTCAGCGAAAGCACCAGCAAAGTCACCTGTGACGGCGCCCGCAAAGTCCAAGGCTGTGGTCGAAAAGCCCGTTAAATCGGCAACCAAGTCCTCCAAACCGTTGGCTCAGGCCGCAGAAAAACCCATGTCCAAGCCCGTTGCCAAAGCCGCCCCCAAGATACCTGCCAAGGCGGTAGAAAAGACCGTTGCCAAACCCGCGGCGAAAACCGCAGCCAAAGCGCCCAAGGCGCTTGCGCCGGTTGCGCCAACCAAGCCTGCTGTTGTCAGCAAATCCGCTGCCAAATCAGCATCCTCAGAAAAAGTAGCCGTACCCATGACCGTAGTCAACAAGCCTGTTCCTGTGCCTGCCGCACCCCCTGCAGTGGCGCAGAAAACCGGGCGTCCCTCGTCCCGTCTGGCGCAACTGACGGTGCCTTCCATGGCGCAGACCGTTGCCTCCACCGCCGCCAAAGCCAGTTATAGCCAATCGATACCTTCCCCTGTAATCGTGCCCGTCCTGCCGTCCAGCATTAAAAAAGATCCCAAACTGGCCAACAACTGGAAGATCAAGCCAGTTGCCGAACTGACGGACGCCGACTTGATGGCCATGCCGGATTCCGAATACATGAACGACGTGCAGATGTCCGCGTTCCGTCTGAAGCTTTCCACGCTCAAGCAAGAGATTTTGAACAGCGCTGGTGAAACCACCGAACACCTGCGGGAAGATACCTCTGTGGTGCCGGACCCGGCCGATCGTGCGACGATTGAAGAAGAGCACGCATTGGAACTGCGCACGCGTGACCGCGAACGCAAATTGCTCAAGAAAATTGAGCAATCCATTGGTCGCATTGATGCGGGTGATTACGGGTATTGCGACGAAACTGGTGAGCCCATCGGTGTCGGTCGACTGTTGGCCCGTCCTACGGCGACGTTGTCGCTTGAGGCGCAACAGCGACGGGAACTCAAACAAAAAATGTTTGGCGATTAAGCATCGCCCTCGGTGCGTATACGGTCGCGTGAATCCAGCCCGAAGTAGCTATGGTTACCAAAGACGATAAGCCCGGCCTGTTATCCAAGGTGGCGATGTTTGTTCGCAACCCGACCAAGGACTGGTCGGAGTTGGATCAGCCCATGGACAGTGACGCTGCGGGCTACGACAAGCAGGCACTCAAAGCCATGATTGAGCGTAAGCGTCAAAACGACTTTGTCCGCAAACGCGAATTTGACCAGTTGCGCAAGTTGCGCAACCGGGACCCTGGTGCCCTGGCCAATTTGGCGAGGCCCTCATTCTTCCAGACCAGCCTGCCCACAGACGTCGAGGGCCGCGCCGTTACTCTCAAGAAAATTGATGAGATTGAGGCGCAAATGTCGCGCCAATGGTGGAAGAGCAAGGGTGAAGTCAGCACCGGGCCCCAATCGGTAACACCGCCTTCGGAACCCGATGAAAGTCCGGTGGACCCGCAAAGTGCCGAGACCTATGCGGGCCATTCGGCCATGTCGGCACCGTTTGCGAGTACGCGGCCTAACTCCATGCGGCATCCCGCAGACGCCGACTTTGCCGATGATTTTTTACCGACGCAGATGGCGTCGGATATGGCCTCGGTGCCTGGCGAGCCCCCAATGCCAAACGGGGAGGGAAGCAATCCTGGTGCTGCGTTTTCGACCTCCCGGCTTTTTGCCATCGAAGTCGATGAAATGGAAACCGACCCGGAACTCGAAGAGGCGGCGATTCGTTTTGCCAATGGCGATGACAGCGGTGCAGAGAATGCACTGTTGAATGCCTTGCGGGGGCGCGACGCGTTACCCCAGGCATTCCAGTCCTGGACGGCTGCGTTGCTGGACCTGTACCGTGCAACCAAAAACCAGCAAGCCTTTCAAGTGGCATTGACCGAATATGGTGGCCATCTCAATGGCTACGTGCCAGTCTGGTATGCCTTGGACGACCCCCTTGCTATTCCGGTTGCGGCACCCTTGGCGAAAGTTGAAGCCACTCCGATTTGGCGCAGCCCCGCCAATCTGACGGCAGAAGCCATGGAGAGTTTGCGCATGGCCATGGTCTCGAACCCCATGCCCTGGTACCTCGGATGGAGTGATCTCAACACCATTGCGCCGGACGCCATGCCTCTGCTGGCAGGTTTGTTCAGCAGTTTGTGCGACGAAGAGGTCACGTTGCGTTTTGATGGTCAGGAGCGCCTGGTTGCTGCATTGCGTTCGATGACCCCGTCGAGCAGCCGCAGCGTCGATGCGTCTTGGTGGGGAGTGCGCCTGAATGTCTTGCGCGCCCTGGGTATTCGGGACGAGTTTGAGCTGGCGGCGCTGGATTATTGCGTCACCTATGAAACTGCCGCTCCCACTTGGTTTGCGCCGCGCTGTAGTTTTCCGACTTCTGAAAACCCTCAGCCGCAGCCGGATTCAATGGCTACAACCGTTCGTTCGGGGCTGGACGGCGAGTTGGAAAATCAGTCGCCCGCTTTGCGTGGAGAAATTGTCGGCGATGCGACTTTTGCGCTGGCCATATTGGACGCCGCGCCTGCCCGGGGTGATCTCATGGAGATTGCCTGTGACGAATTGCTTCGGGTTGACTTTGCCGCAGCCGGTAGCATTCTGAATTGGGTGGCTACGCGCCAAGCGGTAGGCAAGCAGTTGGAGTTTCACAACGTGCACCGGTTGGTCGCCGCATTCTTCAATGTGATCGGCATCAACGAGCACGCCAAGGTGTTTCCTCGCACGGTCTGATCTCGCTGCGTATTTATCCTGGGGGCCGTGGTTGCATTTCGCGGTCCCGCATCAAACTATGAGCCACATGGAACAATTTCACGGAACGACCATCATCAGCGTGCGTCGCAAAACACCCGACGGCTATCAGGTCGCCATTGGGGGCGATGGCCAGGTCACCCTGGGCAACATCGTCGTCAAGGGCACGGCGCGCAAGGTGCGCAAGCTGTATCACGGCAAGGTGCTGGCCGGATTCGCGGGTGCCACAGCAGATGCCTTCACCCTGTTCGAGCGCTTTGAGGCGAAACTGGAGCAGCACCAGGGCCATTTGGTACGCGCGGCCATCGAATTGACCAAGGATTGGCGCACCGATCGCGTGTTGCGTCGTCTGGAGGCGATGCTGGCCGTGGCGGACAGGCAGGCGTCGCTCATCATCACCGGCAATGGCGATGTGCTGGAGCCCGAAAACGGAATCGTCACCATCGGCTCTGGCGGGGCTTACGCCCAAGCGGCGGCCATCGGACTGCTCAATCACACCGACCTGGATGCGGCAACCATCGTCAAGCGTTCGCTGGAAATCGCCGGCGAGTTGTGCATCTATACCAACATGAACCACACCATCGAAACCCTGGACTGAAGCCGCGGGCTGACATAAAAACATGACACCACAGGAAATCGTTGCCGAGTTGGACAAGCACATCGTCGGTCAAGGCAAAGCCAAACGTGCCGTCGCCATTGCGCTGCGCAACCGCTGGCGTCGTCAGCAGGTCGAAGGTGGCCTGCGCGCCGAAATCACGCCCAAAAACATTCTGATGATTGGCCCCACCGGCGTCGGCAAGACCGAGATTGCACGGCGTCTGGCGCGTCTGGCTGACGCCCCGTTCATCAAGGTCGAAGCCACCAAGTTCACCGAGGTTGGCTATGTCGGCAAGGATGTGGATTCCATCATCCGTGATCTGGCCGAGATCGCTGTGAAGCAAACGCGCGAGGCCGAAAAGGTCAAGGTGCGTCAGCGCGCCGAAGACGCCGCTGAAGAGCGCATTCTCGACATTCTGATTCCGATGCCCCGCAACGACTTTGGTTTTGCCTCCGGCGAAGCAGCGCCTGAGAGCGCGGCGCGCCAGACCTTCCGCAAGAAATTGCGCGAAGGCCAATTGGCGGACCGCGAGATAGAAATCGACCTGGCCGTAGCCACACCCCAACTGGAAGTGATGGGACCGGCCGGTATGGAGGAAATGACCGAGCAATTGCGCGGCATGTTTGGCCAGATGGGTCAGAACAAACGCCAGACGCGCAAGCTCAAGATCAGCGAAGCCCACAAGTTGCTGGTGGATGAGGAAGCTGCCAAGCTGGTCAACGAGGACGATATCAAGAGCCAGGCGATCTACATGCTGGAGCAAAACGGTATCGTGTTCATTGACGAGATCGACAAGGTCACCTCACGCAGCGAGGGCAGTGGCGCCGAGGTGTCGCGCCAGGGCGTACAGCGCGATTTGCTGCCCCTGGTGGAGGGCACCACTGTGTCGACCAAGTACGGCATGGTCAAGACGGATCACATCCTGTTCGTGGCCTCTGGCGCTTTTCACCTGAGCAAACCCAGCGACCTGATTCCCGAGTTGCAGGGTCGTTTTCCGATCCGCGTGGAACTGCAATCACTTTCGGTGCAGGACTTCGAAGCCATCCTGACCCAAACCCACGCATCGCTTACCCGGCAGTACCAGGCCTTGCTGGCCACCGAAGGCGTCACCCTGAATTTCACGCCCGAGGGCATTACCCGGTTGGCGAAGATTGCCTTTGACGTCAACGAGCGCACAGAAAATATCGGTGCCCGGCGCTTGTCCACCGTGATGGAGCGCTTACTCGATGATGTGAGTTTCGATGCCGCGTCTCTGGCTGGTCAAACGGTAGAGATTGATGCGGCTTATGTGGATCATCGGCTCTCGGAACTCAGTCAGAACGAGGATTTATCCCGTTACATTCTGTAAAGACGATTCGGCAAGAGGTGGATGCTTGCTTCAAGCATCACTTTCAGACCCCTTGCTAAGTGCTTAATTTACAAAGGTTTTTAGCTCGCTGCGACCTGCAGTTTCGACGCTAAGTCCTTGATTTCATTGAAAATTTTTGTTGCGAGCCTGCTTGCAGGATGGCCTTTTGCTGATACAGTGCAAAAAAGTGGAATTAAGTGGTAATTAGTGCCCTTACTTCACCATTTATTCACTGGTTTCAAAAAAAGGGTGTGTTGCCGTGTTTCAAGGTGCTTCGTCTCTCAGTCTGGATGCAAAAGGAAGGCTCTCTGTGCCGACCCGGCACCGTGACGTTCTGAGCGCCACCGCCAACGGCCAACTGACCATTACCAAGCACCCGCACGGTTGCCTGATGGTGTTTCCCCGCCCGGAGTGGGAAAAATTCCGGGAACGTATCGCCGCCTTGCCAATGTCGGCCCAGTGGTGGAAGCGCATCTTTTTGGGCAACGCCATGGATGTGGAGATGGACGGCACCGGTCGCGTACTGGTCTCGCCTGAATTGCGCGCCGCCGCTGGCATCAGCCGCGACACCATGCTGCTGGGCATGGGAAATCATTTCGAGTTGTGGGACAAGGCGCTCTACGACGCCGAGGAAGCCAAAGCCATGCAAGGCGATATGCCCGATGTCTTCAAGGACTTTTCGTTCTAGGGCCGGCAGTGGAAACAACATGGAACCATGCCACCGTGCTGTTGAACGAAGCGGTAGACGCATTGTTCACAGACGGCGACACAACTTACCCCGACGCAGCCGATGGAACCTATGTGGATGCCACCTTCGGTCGTGGCGGCCATTCGCGCCTGATCCTGTCGCATCTTTCTCCACAGGGACGGCTGATCGCTTTCGACAAGGATCCACAGGCCGTGGCTGAGTCGGAATCCATCACCGACCCGCGCTTTTCCATTCGCCATCAGGGCTTTGCGAATTTGGGCGAGCTTGCCAAGGGCAGCGTGGCCGGTCTCTTGATGGATCTGGGCGTGAGTTCACCGCAGATCGACAACCCGGCACGCGGATTCAGTTTTCGGAACGAGGGACCACTTGATATGCGCATGGATACCACGCGCGGCGAGAGTGTGTCTCAGTGGCTGGCAACAGCAGAGGTCAATCAAATCACGGAGGTGATACGTGAATATGGTGAAGAACGGTTTGCTGGGCCAATTGCAAAGGCGATTGTTGCTCGCCGACAGGAACGGGGGCCAATTTCAACCACCCTCGAGCTGGCCCAGCTCGTGGCTGAGCAGGTCAAAACCCGCGAGCCGGGCAAGGACCCTGCAACGCGCACATTTCAGGCTTTTCGGAT
>CAIQEX010000667.1 GCA_903870955.1 uncultured beta proteobacterium | reverse complement strand
GCCTCAATGGAGGTGCGTGCCACGGACCGGGTGACCTCATCCGTCCACCCAAAAGTCTGTCGGCACAAGGCGTATTCGCCGATCAGGCTGGCGCCCAGCAAGGCGGGGTCATCGGTGTTGACAGAGACGCGAACGCCCGCTGCGCGTAATTTCTCAATCGGGTGTTCCTGAATCGAGGGGTAGACACGCAAGACCAGGTTCGACGTCGGACAAATTCCCAGGGGGATCTTCCGCTCTGCAAGTACCTCAACCAGGGCCGCATCTTCAATCGCCCGCACACCATGGTCGATGCGGTCGGCACCCAGCAGATTGATGGCATCCCAGACACCTTCGGGCCCGCTCGACTCGCCCGCATGCACGGTGCGGCGCAGGCCGTGGGCACCGGCTCGCTTGAAGGCATCGGCAAAGCGGGGGCCGGTTCTGCCTGCCGTGGCCTCATTGCCGTCCACCGACAGGGCCACCACCCGTGGATGGCGCATGTCACGCAGCGTATCCACCAACTCTATGGCAGCGTCGGCAGACTGGGTGCGCAACAAGCTGACGCACAAGCCGACACGGGGCAGACCATCCTGCTCGGCGGCCGTAAAACCGGCATCCATCGCATCCAGCATGGCGCCCAATTTTCCATGCCATGCATGCCAGTGCGTGGGGTTGAAGATGACATCGGCGTAGCCCGTCCCGTTGTCGGCCAGGCGCTGGCTCAAACCATAGCTCAACTCCACCAGACGCTGCGGGGTGGAAGCCAGGCCACACGCCAGATCCAGAAAACCAAGGAAGTCAGCAAGGCCTGAAAACTTGAATAAGTCTTCCTGCGGTCTGGGCAATGTTTGCCCTTCCATCTTGGCCCATTGGGCGATGGTTGCCGCCCCGAAACAGCCTTCCAGATGCAGATGCACCTCGGCTTTGGGAAGCGATTTCAATCGGCTGGACTCAAGAGAATGAAGAGCAGTGTTCATGATGGTGAATATTAATGGTGGAATAAAACCCCTGGCCACAGACTGGCTTGTATCAATATTTCGAACGCACGCTTTCAATCAATTGATCTTCCAAAAGCTTGACGGCCTTTGGCAATTTGCCAGTGGCCTTGTGCAGCGCAATTTCAAACTCGGGCAGTGTCGGCAAGCCTTCGTCGGTACCGAAAGTTCTCCAGTCGGGTGGCACCATGCTCTGTGCCATCACGGTCAATGCCAGCCCACCCGAAACGGCCAACTTCCCACCTGCAAAACTTTGGCTGGTATAGGCAATGCGCCAAGGGATGGATTGCGCATCCAGCGTGGCCAACGCATGCGCTCTGAATACACAACCTTCGGGAAATAGCGCCAGCGGCAATGGCGACTCGGCATGCACCTGTCGTTGCCTGGAGCCTGCCCACACCAGCCGCTCGCGCCGCAGAATTCTCCCTGCCGGCCGTTGGGTTGCCTGGTGATCAGCGCAACATCGAGGGCTCCGGCCTCCACCCGGTCCAGCAGGTCGCCACTCAAAGCGCCAATGACTTCGAGTTGCACGCGCGGGTAGGCATGGGCAAAGCGTGCCAGCACTTCCGGCAAAAAATATTCTGCATAGTCATCAGGCAAGCCCAGGCGCACATGGCCCTCGGCAAACGGCTGGTCCATCGCGACCAGTGCGTCTTCATTCAGGCGGATCATGCGACGGGCATAGTCCAACAGCACTTCGCCTTCTTCGGTCAACCGGATATTGCGACGGTCAGGTTGCAGCAGGGCTCTGCCCACGGTCTCTTCAAGCTTGCGAATCTGCATGCTGACCGCCGACTGGGTGCGGCACAAATAGCGTGCGGCCAGCGTGAAGCTGCCACTGTCGATCACCGCAGTGAAGGCCTGCAGCAGGGTCAGATCCAGGTATTTCATGGGCATCTTTCTGCATCACGTTTTGTGATGATCAGCATAACAAGAATTCGTTTGCTTGAAGTGAATGGTAAATCTACATTCGCGCTTGACCCACTTCAGATTCGCCCCGAACTTGAATAGGGCAAGTCAATTCCCTTGCGCAAGCAAACGATAAAGGAGACACACAACATGCAAGAAGCACAAGACAAGAGCCGCATCATCCTCGACCGCCGACAACTCATCACCGGTGCTGCGGCACTGGGCCTTTCAGCCACATTGGGTGCACTGCCTGCAATGGCGCAAAGCGCTGTGAAAAAAGGCGGCACGCTGCGCGTGGGCATGGAAGGCGGTTCACCATCAGACAGCCTGGATCCGCGCACCTATGCTGATTCCATTCCGATTTTCTACAGCCTGATGTTCTGGAACCAGTTGGTCGAAATTGATGCCAAAGGCAATGCCGTGCCAGAGCTGGCGGAGAGTTGGGAATCCAAGCCCGGTGCCGCCGAGTGGATCTTCAATATCCGCAAGGGCATCACCTTTGGCTCGGGCAAAACGCTGGACGCCGACGATGTGATCTATTCCATCAACCTGCACCGGGGTGAAACAAAATCGCCCGCCAAGGGAATCTTGGAGCCCATTACCGAGATCAAGAAACTGTCGGCCAACCAGGTGCAGATCACCATGAAGTCGGGCAATGCCGATTTACCCTTTGTGCTGTCGGACTATCACCTGGTGATCGTGCCAGCTGGCACGACGGACTTTTCCAAACCCGATGGCACCGGTGCCTACACGCTGGTGGATTGGCAACCTGGCGTGCGGGTCACGGCCAAGCGCAAACCCGGAAATTACTGGAAGCCCAACCGGGGCAATTTTGATGCGGTGGAGATTCGCTACATCGGCGATTCCTCAGCGCGCACCCAGGCACTGATTACAGGGCAGGTTGATGCCGTCAATCGGCTGAACCCCAAAACCGTGGGGCTGCTTTCCAAAAACAAGAGCATCACCATCTCGCGCACCAAGGGTACTGGCAACCGCTACGGTTTTGTGGCCCTGCTGGACACCGACCCGTTCAAGAATCGCGATGTGATGTTGGGCCTGAAATACGGCATCGACCGCCAAAAAGTTATCGACAACGTGTTCTCCGGCTACGCCTCGCTGGGCAATGACCAGACCGTGGGCCCGGCTGACCAGTTCTACAACGCCAACCTGAAACCAAAGCCCTTCGACCCGGATAAGTCCAAGTTTCACTTCAAGAAAGCTGGCATCAGTGGACCCATCGAAGTGCAGGTTTCGGACGGTTGCTACACCGGTGCCATTGACTCCGGCGTGATGTTCCAGGAAACATTGGCCAAGGCCGGAATGACGCTGGATGTGAAGCGTGTGTCGGGCGATGGCTACTGGGACAACGTGTGGATGAAGGTCCCGTTTTGCTCGGTGTTCTGGGGCAACCGGCCGACTGCAGACTTGCAGGTCTCCACCCAGTTTTTGGGTGGTGGTGCCTGGAATGACACCCACTTCAAGAGTGCCGCCATGGACAAGTTGGTGGTCGATGCACGGGTGGAGCTCAACCACGGCAAACGCAAGGAAATGTATGCCGAAGTGCAGCACCTGATATCTGAAGAAGCCGGCATGGTCTGCTTTGGCGTGGGCGACCAGATGGACGGCGGCAGCGTCAAGCTCAAGGGACTGGAGCCGCATGCGCGCTACGACATGAACGACAACCGGCTGGCAGAAAAAGGCTGGTTCGCTTGATCGCCGCGCGACCACCCCACCCAATGGAAGCTACCTTGAAAATCGGATTCATCGGACTGGGCAATATGGGCAGTGCCGCCGCACGCAACATCCAGCGTGCAGGCTTTGCGCTGGTGGTGCACGACATCAACCGGGACGCGTGCAACAAACTGGTGGCTCAGGGTGCGGTATGGGCTGACTCGCCAGCAGCGGTGCTGGATCAGGTGGACATCGTCTTCACCATGGTGTTTGGGCCCAAGCAGATCGAGGACGTGCTGCGTGGCCCCCAGGGTCTGCTGTCGACCACTTGCAAGGGCAAGGCCTGGGTCGATATGACCACCAGCGCCCCCAAATTGATGCGTGAGCTGGGTGTGGACTTCGAATCTGCGGGAGGCTTGGCAGTGGATTCGCCGGTCACCGGCTCAATCGATTCGGCCATACGCGGTGACATGATTCTGTTTGTGGGCGGCACCGACGCGGCGGTGGCGCATGTCACCCCGGTGCTCAAGGTGGTGGGCGAAATACGTCGTGTAGGTCAATACGGCAATGGCTACGTGGCCAAGCTGGTCAATAACCAACTGTGGCTGGTCCATGCGGCAGCCATTGGCGAAGCCATGGTGGCCGCCAAGGTGGCCGGGCTTGAGCCAGACGTCTGGTGGGCTGCCATGAAAGGCGGTGCAGCAGAAAGTTTTGTCATGCAGCACGATGTGCCTTCCATTTTTGCCGGGCACTATGACCCATCGTTCCGGCTTGAGCTGTGTCTGAAAGACCTGGGGTTGATCGATGAGCTTATGCAGCAAACTGGCATTCGTCACGAGATGACGCAGGCCACCCACGCCCGCTTCAAGGAAGCGCGCGAGCGCTACGGCGATTGCGGTGGCGAGATGACGGTGTGCAAGGTGATTGAAGACGATGCGGGTGTCAATCTGCGCGTCGCCGGCAACTGGACTGCGCCTTGGGAAGTGCAGCATCCCAGCGAAGTCTGAATCAAGAATCCAATCAGTCTTTCAAGACTTTTATATGGCCACTTTCGAGTGGTCATTTTTTCGTTCGCCAAGCTACTTTAAAAAGTGGACCAAACGCCATTTTTCACTGCAGTTCAAGCGACTGTATTTATGCAACAACCGAAGATGTTGGAGCGACATAACGCACGACGACGTGGCTGTACGCTGGTCGTATGATTGCGAAATGCCTATACACAAATTTGACAACTCCACAGTCGCTTGTGAGACGTATTTCCTGCCCCCTGAAAAGCTTATTGTGGGCAATCCGAAGCAATCTCTGTGGATGCATTACACCGATGCCAGCAAAAAGTTTTTCGCAGGTATTTGGGTTAGCGAAATCGGCAAGTGGCGCATCACCTACACCGAAGAGGAATACTGCAAAATTCTGGAGGGCACCAGCGTTATCACTGACACGTCGGGTCATGCTGTGACGTTGACGGCGGGTGATGCTTTCGTCTTACCCAGCGGGTTCTCCGGTACCTGGGAAGTGGTCGTTCCCACGCGTAAAGAATTCGTTATCTATGAGCCGGGTGCCTGAGGCATCTCCTGTTCAATGAAGATTGCAATCTTCCTGTTGTCGTTGCTGGTGTCATTCGGTGGCGTTCCTTCTGCACGCGCCGATGACATTGCTGCGGGCCATGTCGAGCGCGTGGAAACGCGGGGCGTTTACGTACCTATTTATGAAGTATGGAAAAAGGATGCGGTGGCGACCCTGGTGTTGTATTCCGGCGGCGGTGGCGGCTTTGGCAAGATCGGCGCAGATGGCTGGCCCGGCAGTGCGAATTTTCTGATTCGCTCGGCCAAGTTATTTTCCGCGCATCCCTTCAATGTCATTCTGGTTGGGCGTGCCACGGATGTGACGGGTCTCGATGGGCTGACCCGAATCGGCGATGACCACAATCTCGACAACCAGGCTATTTTCAAGGCCATCAAAGCCAAAAGTTCCGCGCCAATCTGGCTGGTGGGTACCAGCATGGGAACCATCTCGGTGGCTGCCGCCGTCATTCGGGACACGGGCTCGAACATCGCCGGCATCGTCCTGACATCGTCCGTGACGGCATCCCGCATCAAGGGCGCGGTGCTCGCCCAGGACTTGTCAAAAATCAAGGTGCCGGTGCTGGTGCTGCACCATGAACATGACGCGTGCAAGGTTTGCACACCAGAGCTTGCCAAAAGCATTGCCGGCGAACTGAAGAATTCGCCGATCAGGAAAACGCTGTGGGTTGATGGAGGCGACGGTGCAAGCGGGGACCCCTGCGAAGCCTTGCACTTTCACGGTTTCATAGGCAAGGAAAAGGAAGCCGTGGACCTGATCGCCGATTGGGTTCTGCATCCGGCGATGTAGGGTTCAGCGCGCGACCCGCTGACTCGCCCGCTCTGCTTACCCTGGAATTTCCGGCTCCACCAGTGTGGCCAGTTGAGCCAGTGATTCCTGCCAGCCCAGATAGCACATCTCGGTGGGGATGACTTCAGGAATTCCTTCCTGCACGATCTGGATTTCGGTGCCGCACAACACCTTTCGCAAATCCACCGTTACCTGCATCTCACCCGGCAGATTCGGGTCATCAAATTTGTCGGTGTAACGCAGGCGCGCATTGGGCACCAACTCCAGGTATTCACCGCCGAAGGAGTTGCCGCTGCCATTGCCAAAATTGCTGAACGACATGCGGAAGCTGCCGCCCACTTTGGCTTCCAGGTGATGCACCTTGCAGGTAAAGCCGTAGGGCGGTATCCACTTGGCCAAAGCATCCGCTTCCAGAAAGGCCCGGTAGATGCGCTCGGGTGGGGCACGCAATACGCGGTGCAGCCGTACTGTTCCTGTTGCCATGCGATGTCTCCTTTGATTGGGATGGTCGAGGAAGCCGAATAGTACGTCCTGTTTGGATGTTTCGTGCGCCGCCTAGCCAATCAGCGCCACTGCCTTGATCTGCACCCAGACGGCCTTGCCAGGCTCCAGCGCCAGTGCCACGGCAGAGCGCCGCGTCAGGCGTGCCAGCAAGGGAGATTCACCCATGCGCAAACGCAACAGCGAGAGGGCAGGGTGGTAGTCAGCGGCCATTTGATCGACGGTGGCGGGCAGACAGTTCTGGATGCTGACGCCGGTCACCGGAGCCAGCGCAATGCTGACGTCGCGCGCCAGAATGCGCACGCGCACCGCGTGACCTATTGGCAGACCGGCGTCACGCACCCACAGACTGCCGCCGGGGAATTCCACGCGCGCCAGGTTCCATTCGGTATCCCGTTCCGCCACCACGGCACGCAGCACGACACCGGCATCTTCGCCCAGTTGGATAGGCAGGTCGAGGCGGGCCAGGGTTTCGGTCAGCGGCCCGACGCCCACCGCGCGTCCGTCCTGCATCACCACGATGTGGTCGGCCAGACGCGCCACTTCGTCCGGCGCATGGCTGACATAAATCACCGGAATATCCAGCTCATCGTGCAGACGTTCCAGGTAGGGCAAGAATTCTTTCTTGCGTGCGAGGTCGAGTGCCGCCAGTGGCTCGTCCATCAGCAACAGGCGCGGGCTGGTCAACAGGGCGCGGGCAATTGCCACACGCTGGCGCTCGCCACCAGACAGACCCTGTGGCATGCGCTCCAGCAGATGGCCAATGCCGAGAAGCTCGACAACGCTGTCGAGCGCAATGCGCTGCGCACTGGCTGGCACGCGCGCTTGACCGTAGAGCAAGTTGCCCTGCACCGTCAGGTGCGCAAACAGGTTCGCCTCTTGAAACACATAGCCCAGCGGGCGCTGGTGCGTCGGCATAAAATGGTCGCTGTCTTGCCACGTCTGACCTTGCACCGTGAGTTGGCCCTGGGCCGCGCGCGTGAGACCGGCGATGCAGCGCAACAGCGTGGTCTTGCCGCATCCCGACGGGCCAAAAAGTGCGGTCACGCCTTTGCCCGGCAACTGCAGATCCACATCCAGTGTGAAGTCTGC
>CAIQEX010000666.1 GCA_903870955.1 uncultured beta proteobacterium | reverse complement strand
CGGATGCAAACGGCTGGCAAACTCCTGGTAGCCCTGTGTCAGTTCACCCGCTGCGTAACCCAGCATTTCTTCCCAGCGCGCGGAATGGGTTTGCTCGCCGGTGACGATGTTCCAGTCCCAAATTCCCAGTCCAGTGCCTTCCAACGCCAATTTCCAGGAGTTTTCCTCCTCAGGCAATGGCTTGGAATGGCTTAAATTTTCGGTAGAAGGCTTCTTGCTGGACATCAAATGGTTGCTACGGCACAGGAGTATCCGGCGTGGTGTCACACCCAGCCCGGAGTGGCACTGTTCTAAATACCCTGCCTCCCGTATCGCAAATTGTCATCCATATTACTTGGATTCCAGCGCCATTCACCCCTATTACTTTTTGTGGCGCTTAAACAGTCTGCCCATCAGCTTTTCAAAATCATCCATCACGGTAAACACCGACGGAATCACCAACAGGCTGAGTACGGTGGAGGTGATCAAACCGCCAATCACGGCCACGGCCATCGGGCTTCTGAAGCTGCTGTCAGCGCTACCCCAGCCGACGGCCAGTGGCACCATGCCCGCACCCATGGCAATGGTGGTCATGACAATCGGTCGGGCGCGCTTGTGGCAGGCGTCAATCAGTGCGTCAAAGCGGCTCATGGGAGCGGCAACGGGGTGACCATCACTTCCGTCGCTGCCGCGTCGGGCCAGAATCGCGTACTCCACCAGCAAAATGGAATTTTTGGTGGCAATGCCCATCAGCATGATCAGTCCGATCAACGAGGGCATGGAGAAACTCTTGTCCGCCACCAGCAAACCCACAAACGCACCACCCAAGGAAAGCGGCAGAGCGGCGAGGATGGTGAAGGGGTGCAAGAAATCCTTGAACAACAGCACCAGTACGATGTAAATGCACAGCACGCCCGTCAGCATGGCCAGGCCGAAACTGGCAAAAAGCTCACCCATCACTTCGGCGTCGCCCAAGGCGAGTTGCTTCACACCAGCTGGCAGGTTTTTGATACTGGGCAATTTGTCCACGGCGGCGGTCACGTCGCCCAGCGCCGCGCCAGAGAGTTCCACCTCAAAAGTGATATTGCGGCTGCGGTTGAGGCGGTCGATGACGGCCGGGCCGCCGGTCATTTCCAATGTCGCCACCTGGCTCAGCATGACCGGGCCCTTGACACCCGGTACCGACAGCCGGCCCAGCAGTTCCAAATCCTGTCGGGCAGTTTGGTCCAGCTTGACCATGATGGGCACCTGGCGTTGGCTCAAGTTGAGTTTGGCCACCGATGTGTCGTAGTCGCCCACGGTGGCAATGCGTAGGGTTTCGCCAATGGCGCTGCTGGTTACACCGAGGTCGGCGGCACGGGCAAAGTCGGGTCGAACGGCAATTTCCGAGCGGATCAAGCTGGCACTGGAGGTGATGCTGCCAAGGCCGGGAATGGTGCGCAGGTCTTTTTCGACGGCGGCGGCGGCAGTGGCCAGAGCCTGCGGGTCTTCACCGGTGAGCACCAGTTGGTATTTCTCACCCGAGCCCCCCAGACCCACCTTGCTGCGCACGCCGGGTAACTCGGACAGCGCGGCGCGAATGTTGTTTTCAATCAACTGCTTGCGTGGACGTTTGCCGCGCTCGGTCAGCAAAATGGTCAGTGTGGCTTTGCGCACTTCGCTGTTGCCTGCCGGTGCAAAAGGGTCTGACCCGGCAGCACCTCCGCCAATCGTGGTGTAGACGCTGTGGATGTGCTCCACCTTGTTGAGCAACTGGCGTGCGGCTTCGGCGGCATCACGGGTTTGCGTGAGCGTGGAACCGGGCGCCAGCTCAATGTAAACCTGGGTTTGCGAGTTGTCATCGGGCGGAATAAAGCCTTTGGGTAACAGCGGAATCAGCATGATGGATCCCACAAAGAAGGCACCCGCCGCCGCCAGGGTGATCCACCGGTGACTCAAGGCCCATTTGCTGGCACGGATGTAGGCCGCCATCCAGAACGGGTCTTTGTGCGGACGCGGGCTGCGCTTCATGATGTAGGCCGCCATCATGGGGGTCAGCACCCGCGCCACCACCAGTGAGGCAAACACGGCCAGTGCCGCAGTCCAGCCGAATTGTTTGAAGAATTTGCCTGGAATGCCGGCCATAAAGGCCGTGGGCAAAAACACCGCGATCAAGGTGAAGGTGGTGGCAATCACCGCCAAGCCGATTTCGTCAGCCGCTTCCATGGCCGCCTGGTAGGGCGACTTGCCCATGTTCAGGTGCCGCTCGATGTTTTCGACTTCCACAATCGCATCGTCCACCAGCACGCCAATCACCAGTGATAACGCCAGCAGCGTGACGGTGTTGACGGTAAAGCCCAGATAGGCCATGCCAATAAATGCGGGAATGACGGAGAGGGGCAGGGCCACTGCGGACACAAAGGTGGCGCGCACATTGCGCAAGAACAGCCAGACCACGATCACCGCCAGCACAGCGCCCTCGAGCAACATGGTGAGCGAGCTTTCGTACTCCTCGGCTACCGGCTGCACAAAATTGAAGGCCTCGGTCAGTTCCAGATCCGGGTGCTGTTGTTTTAGTTCATTCAGGGCGGCGGTTACAGCGGCACCGACTTCCACTTCACTGGCCCCTTTGCTGCGGGTAATTTCGAAACCCACCACCGGTTTGCCATTCAGCATGGCCAGCGCGCGCGGTTCGGCAATGGTGTCTTTGATGGTGGCGACATCTGACAAACGCAGCCGCTGCCCGTTGCTCAACACCAGTTCCATACGGGACAGCTCATCAGCCGTCTTGACGGTGGCCAGTGTGCGCATGGGCTGCTCGCTGCCGCCGAGGTCGGCCCGCCCGCCCGCGCTCTCGGTCTGTACCTGTTTGAGCTGGCGTGAAATATCCGCCGCCGTGGCGCCCAGGCTTTGTAGTTTCATGGGGTCCAGCGCCACATCGATCTGGCGATTGACACCCCCCACACGCACCACCGAGCCGACACCGCGCAAGCCCAGCAATCGCCGCGCCACCGTGTTGTCAACGAACCAACTCAAGGCCTCGTCGTCCATGCTGGGCGCACGCACGGTGAAGGCCAGGATGGGCGCACCCGACAGGTTCATTTTGCTGATGACCGGATCGCGTACGTCGGAAGGCAGTTCACTGCGCACCCCTTGCACGGCACTGCGCACGTCATCTACCGCCTCCTGTGTCGGCTTTTCCAGGCGGAACTCGGCCGTGACCGTAACGCCTCCATCCTGCACCTTGGTGTAAATGTTTTTGATGCCCTGCAGCGGTGCAATGGCGTTTTCAAGTTTGCGGGCAACTTCGGTTTCGAGCTGAGCCGGAGCGGCACCGGGCAAAGAAGCGGTAACAGAAACGGTGGGCAGTTCCAGATCTGGGAACTGCTGCACCTTCATGGAGTTAAAAGCCAGCATGCCGGCAAAGGTCAGCATCACGAAGAGCATGACCGCCGGAATGGGGTTCTTGATCGACCAGGCGGAGACGTTCATGGAGGCTCCTTACTTGGCCGGTGTTGAGGAGGGGGTTGCGGCAGGTTTCGCTGCAGGCGACGCACCCTCCACGACCTTGACCAGATCACCGTCGCTCAGAAAACTGCCGCCACTGAGCACCAGTTTGTCTTCGGGTTTTACGCCACTCTGGATTTCAACCTGTTCACCCACGATGCGGCCGGTTTGTACCTTGAGTTGGCTCACCCGTTTGTCGTCACCGACCCGGTACACGTAACTGAAACCATCCCGCACCACCACCGCTGTTTGCGGCACCGTCAAGGCACCGGAATTGCCAAGCTCAAACTCACCGCGCGCATACATGCCGGGCTTGAAGGCGCCGACCGATGCAGTGCCGCCATCCACAGGACCCAGCAAATCCACATAGACCAACCCGTTGCGTGTGGCTGCATCGACCGTGGGGGCCAGCATGCGCACCTTGCCTTTGCGTTTGGCACCACCGGGTGCGGTCACCACCACGCTGGTCCCGCTGGGTATGCGGCTCAGCTCGGACGAGGTGACTTCCGCGCGCCACTCCAAGCGTCCCTGGCGAATGAGTTTGAAGAGTTCTGTTCCAGTCCCCACCACGGCGCCCACGGTCGCATTGCGGGCCGAGATGATGCCGCCGTCGGGGGCCACAACCTGGGTTTGCTTCAGGCGCAGCAGTTGCGCGTCGAGTTGGGCCTTGGCCGAATCGACGCGGGCTTTGGAGGTTTGTTCCTGGGTCAAATACTGACTGACCTGCTGCGCACTGACCGACCCGCTGCCTTGCACGGCGCGTGCGCGGTCGGCGTTGGCTTGCGCGTCCGCAGCATTGGCCTGGGCTTCTGCCAGGGCCGCGCGGGCCAGCGCCACGTCAGCCTGGATGGACTCGGTGGCGAAGGTGGCCAGCACCTGACCACGCTGCACGCTGTCGCCCACGCCGGCTTTCAGTTCGGCCACGCGAAGGCCATTGTTCTCGGCACCGATGCTGGCCTCCTGCCACGCAGCCATACCGCCATTGGCGGCGAGCTTGATGGGCAATTGGGTGCTTTTGGCCTGCACCAAAGACACCGTGAGCGCAGCTTTGGCAGCCGCGGCCGGTTTGGCTTCATCTGCCGCCTGGCTGCGCGTGGCAAAAAGCGTAAGGGCCGCCACAACGGCAAGGCTGGCCGCCAGCAACGCAGCGTTCAGGGGTTTCATTTGAAAACGGTTCATGGTGGGTTCTCGCTTCACGACAAAATCAAAAAAGGGGGGCGGGCGCAAGGTGGCGTCCGGGTTGCGGTTGCAGCCGTTTAGTGGGCGCCTGCCAAGACAGGTTCGCTGGCCTGGGCGGGCTCAAAACCGCCACCCGATGCGCGGTAAAGCGCCACCCAGGCCTGGTTGCGCTGGAGCTGCAAATTGACTTGGGCCGAGCGTGCCGACAGCGCCAGACGCCGTGCATCCTCTACCTCGATCAAGCTGGCCAGACCCCGGTCATAGCGGGCCTGCGTGGCATCGCGGGATGTGGCATAGCCCTGGGCGGAAGATTGGGCGTCCGACTCGCGCGCCTCCGTGCTTTGCAGGGTGATCAATGCCTCTTCTACTTCCCGCACGGCCTGACGGACTTTGGCCTGGTAACTGAAAATGCTGGCCTGATAGGCGGCCTCTGACGACTTGACTGCCGCCACGCGCTGACCCCCGTCATACAAAGGCAGACTGACCGAGAGTGGGCCAAATGACCAGGTCGACTCGTTTTGATCCACACCGCCGCTGCTGACACGCAGGGCACCGATGGAACCGTTCAGGCTCAGACTGGGATAGCGTTGGGCCTTGGATCGACCCACGACGGCTGCAGCCACCACCACATCACGCTCGGCGGCAAAGATGTCCGGACGCTGTGCGATGGTTTGAGCCGGTACGCTGGTCACTGCCAGGGGCAAGGCCTTGACGGGTTGCGCGAAGGCCACGGCCTGCTTCTTGCGCAACTCGGGCTCTGGAATGCCGGTCAGCGCCACCAAGGATTTGGTATGGATGTCGCATTGGGTGGATTGCTGCAACATCCGGTTGTTGCTGTCGGCGGCACTGGCATGCGCCAACGCGGCCACCGATGTGCCGGTAAAGCCGGCTTTTGAATTGATGTCTGCAAGACGCGCGGTCTCGCGCTGAGATAGCGTGTCCAGCCTGGCAATCTCCAACAATTGCAGGCAACTGGCTTGGGCGTAATAGAGGTTGGCAACCTCGGCGGCAACCGATACGCGGGCATCGTGCCACTGGGCGCGGCTACCCTCAACTTGGGCTGCTGCGGCATTGTTTACCGCGCGGTTGGCTCCCACCAAGTCCAACTCCCAGGACGCCTGCAGCCCGCCTTGCAGCGTGGTGGCCGCCGGCACCTGGGGTTGCGTCACGCCGCGCGTCGCACTGGCCTGGGCACTGAGGTTGGGCACCAGGGCCGCATAGGCGGTGGCTTGCTTGGCGTGTGCATCCTCAATGCGGCTGAGTGCATTGGCCACCGTCGGACTTGCGGCCTGCGCAGCCTCAATCAGTTCCACTAAAAACGGGTCGCCTTGTTGTTGCCACCATTGACTCAAGGCTCCCAATGCACCCTGGTGTGGCAGGGGGGCCTGCCAACTGTCCGCGATAGGCGCGGATACTTTTGAGGGGGGGAGCAGGTTAGGCGTGGAGCAAGCCGCTAGCGCGAGCAACGCAGCGACTCCCAGGTAACGAGATAGGCGCATTTTCATAGTGCGTTTTTGCCCTTTGGGCGGGTTTGGTTTTTTGATTTCTTCAGCTGCGCACGGCGAGCCGCTTCGGCCTCCACCAGTGCCATACCACTGTCCACCAGGCGCGCATGGTAGATGTCGAGTGCCTCACTGGAGGCAATCAGTTCCGGGCGGATCGACTGCACCACGTCCATTCCAACGTGCAGCATGATGCCGAGGCCAGCAATCTGGAACGCGATGCGGTGGATGTCGTCGTCCGCCTCGTCCACATTCAGATACCGGGCTAATGCCAAGGCCAATGCCTCGTGGGCCGGTTTGATATTGGTATCGATTTCGACCTGCCACATGCCCGTGGGTTCGACCATTTCACGGAAATGCAGCTTCATGCACTGGCGCGCCTGCTCTCCTGCCTTGAGCGGTTCGACAAAGCCCCGCAGCATGATATCGATGGTGCTGCGTATATCCTGGGGAGCGCTGCGCGCCACCTGGGTGGGGTCAATCTGCGGGTTGAACCGTGGGTCCTCAAACATGGCGCGGTACAAGCCCTCCTTGTCACCAAAGTAGTAACTTATCGAGGCAATGTTGGCATGGGCCGCTTGTGCAATTTCGCGGGTAGAGGTTTTGGCGAAACCCTTGTCGGCAAACAAAGTGAGTGCCGCATCGAGCAGTCGGTTGCGCGCTTCCAGACCGTCGCTGCGCAACGCTTTGGCGGGCTGTTCTGGCGGTGCGGAGGTGGACATGCGGCGGATTGTAATAAGTTAAATCAATCGTTTGATTTAACTTCGGCAAGTCCGTAGGGCG
>CAIQEX010000665.1 GCA_903870955.1 uncultured beta proteobacterium | reverse complement strand
GCCTTCTAGCACCTCAGCCAAACCGCCGCTGCGCAAACCCACGCGGACAGGCACTTTAACGGCACGACCCTCTTCCACCCGCAGCACCCAGGGCGCGTTGCCATCGGCTTCGTGCACGGCCGAAGTTGACAATAGCAAGGCCTGGGGCCGACGCGCGACCTCAATATCCACCGACACCGTCATATCCTGGCGCAGCACGTCGGGTGCCTGCGGAACATCGAGCTTGACGTCCACCGAACCGGTTTGTGCGTTCACACCGGGATTGATATAGACCAGTTCAGCTTTGAACTTTTGCTGGGGATAGGCATCTGCCGACACCAGTGCCTTTTGCCCCAGGGCGATCAGGTGCAAGTTCTTTTCATCCACCGCAATCACGATCTGGGTCTTGCCCTTGGGCGACAAGGTCATCAGCACCTTGCCAGGTTGCACCACGTCGCCCACCTCTACGTTGCGGGCAATCAACACGCCCTCGACAGGCGAGCGGATGGACGCATAGCTCGTACGCGCGTGGGCCGCCTCAGCAGACGCCTTGGCCTGGCTAACCGCAGTGACAGCCATGGCGTAATCACTACCGGTAGCCGTTGTGGTGTCCAACTGCTTCTGTGCGGAGTGCAGTTGCGCGTCGGCCAACTCAGCGGTCTTGCGTATGTCGTCCAGCACCGCCTGACCTATAAAGCCCTGTTTGTATAAATCCTGCGTGCGCCGGTACGCAGCATTGGCGTTGTCCAGATTGGCGCGTGCCTGACGCACGGCCTGCTCCGCCACTGGCGCCTGCACTTCGTTTAGCTGGCGCAGCTTGGCCTGGGCCTGCAACACGGCAATGTCGGCTTGGCGCTCCGCTGCCAGCAATTCGTTCGGCAGGAGTTCGATCAGTAACGTACCCGCCGCCACACTTTGTCCCTCGGCCACTGGCACCCGCGCCACGGTGCCAGTGATCTGCGCGCCGATGTCCACCCGGTGCGGGCTTTGCACATGGCCACTGGCCACCACAGACTGCACAAAGTCACGCCGCTGCACCACTTCCGCTGTGAGCTGCGGCCCAAGCCAGCGCTGCACAGAAAAGTACGCGACTACGCCCAGAGCCAGAAGCACCACGAGGTACTTCCAGCGCCATTTGGAAAATAGGGAGAGTTGGATCATTTTCGTTCTTATGTTTGCGCCAACATTGCAACTGCTATCGACATGCGATGTTCTGATCATGGTGCATCGTTGCTTGTGCTTCCATGACATTTCTCAGCAACAGTTCACATAAACAACTCTTTACCTGTTGCGCAATTTGGTTTCAAGCTGGAACGACCTCATCCGCCCACACGTTGAAGCGCTTCAGCGTGTTGGAACCGAAGGTATTCGTCAGCGCCACATCGCAGGCATCACGCCCCCTGGCCATCAATACCCGGCCAATGCGCGGCGTGTTGTTGCGGGCATCGAAGGTGTACCAGCGCTCCCCCAGATAGGCTTCGAACCAACCGGCAAAATCCATTGGCCCGGGTATCGCCGGGATGCGGATATCTCCCAGGTAACCCGTGCAGTAGCGCGCAGGAATATTGAGACAACGGCACAGCGCGATGGCCAGATGCGCGTAGTCGCGGCACACCCCCTGCTTTTCGCGAAAGGCCTCCAGCGCCGAGCGTGTGCGCCGCGCGTGTTGGTAGCCAAATTCAATGTGCTGGTGCACGAAGTCGCACACCGCCTGCACCCGTGCCCAACCGGTGGGACCACTGCCAAAATGGGCCCACGCAAAGTCAGACAGCTGGTCGGTCTCGCAATAGCGGCTGCCCAACAGAAAAACCAAAGCCGACTCTGGCAACCATTCCACCGGCGTTTGTTCCACACCCCAGGCCACCACATCCGGCAGGCCAGAGTCATTCACCAACGCCGTGGTGGTGATGGTGAACTTGCCCTGCGGCGCCACCAGTCGACTGCACCAGTTGCCAAACAGGTCGCGGTAGGCGGTGATGGGCACAGGCGGATAAGTCTGCAGGTGGTCGGGTTGCACCAAATAGGCCGCGTGCGCATAGTGAATGTTGAGCGCCAGCAGCATTGGCGTAGGCCGCGGGCATTCGTACTCCATCTCAAAGCCGACACGCATTTGCAGCATGCTGCCCTCGAACGGCGTTTGCACCGGGTGCGTTAGGTTCATGGGGCTCGCTTCACAAAGTGTGAACCCATTGTGGACCACAATGCAGCATTGCACGGTGTTCCATCGAACGAATGGCCGCATGAATCACCAATGCAAGGAGAAATAAAAGCATGAAAAACAACACGGCACCAAAAAGATTTCACCACCGCTCCGACTTGGTGCGCATTGCCACCGAAGCCATGCTCGATCGCCAGCTTCTGGCGGAATTTTCAAGCCGGGTCATCGAAGAACTGGCCTTGATTGAAAAGGCCGCCGACGATGCCGACCCAGCCATTCGGGACCTGCGCAATCTGCTGTGGTGTTCCATCGACAACGATGACTCGATGGACCTGGATCAACTCACCTATCTGGAGCCGTTGGATGCGGGCAAGGTACGGCTTCTGGTTGCAATTGCCGATGTCGATGCGCTGGTCAAAAAGGGCTCGGCGATTGATAGCCACGCGCATAACAACACGGCGACGGTCTACACCTCCGCGCGCATCTTTCCGATGCTGCCCGAGCGCCTGTCCAACGACCTCAGTTCACTGAACGAAAACCAGGATCGGCTGGCCGTCGTCACCGACATGGTTTTTTCCGCCACAGGCCTGTTGGAGCAGTTCATCCTTTACCGCGCGCACGTGCACAACCAAGCCAAACTGGCCTATGACGCGGTAGCGCTTTGGATCCATGGCAATGGCCCCTTGCCATTGGCCGCAGAGCGCGTGCAAGGCATGGCCGAGCAATTGCACCAACAAGACACGTTGGCGCAAAAGATGCGCGTACTACGCCATGCCAAAGGGTCGCTGGAGTTTGAAAGCTTTCAGCCCCACGTACTGTTTGAAGGTGAAAAAGTGGTCGCCATTGCGCAACAGGAGCAAAACCGGGCGCGCCAGTTGATTGAAGAATTCATGATCGCCACCAACGGTTGCAACGCGCGCTTTCTGGCGCGCTCGGGCACCGGCTCACTACGGCGTGTGGTGCGTTCGCCCGAGCGCTGGTTGCGCATCGT
>CAIQEX010000664.1 GCA_903870955.1 uncultured beta proteobacterium | reverse complement strand
GGTGGTGATCGGCTGGACGCTGGGTTGCGCGCTGGGTTTCATCGTTGCCGTGGCCATCGACCGCATGCCTTTTTTACAGCGCGGTCTGCTGCCCGTGGCCTCGTTGACCAGTGCCGTGCCGCTGGTGGCGGTGGCACCGATTGCGGTCATGTGGTTTGGTTTTGAGTGGCCCAGCAAAGCGGCCGTGGTGGTGCTGATGACCTTCTTCCCCATGCTGGTGTCCACGCTGGCGGGGCTCAAGGCGGCGGGCAAATTGGAGCGCGAGCTGATGTATAGCTATGCCGCCAGCTACACCCGAACGCTGGTGGCGCTGCGCCTGCCGTCCAGCCTGCCTTTCATCTTTAACGCGCTGAAGGTGAACGCCACGCTGGCACTGATCGGCGCCATCGTCGCAGAGTTTTTCGGCTCACCCACCAGTGGCTTGGGCTTTCGCATTTCAACCGAGTCGGCCAAGATGAATATGCCCCTGGTTTGGGGCGCGATTGTGGTGGCGGCAGTGACCGGTTCGGTGGCTTATGCCTTGTTGGTTGCGCTGGAGCGGCGCGCGGCCTTCTGGCATCCGTCGATTCGCGGCGTCAAATAGTTTTGTGTAGGGTGTTATTTCGTTTTGTGGTGTGTCGTTTTGTGTCGAGTTTTCTTTAACCTGAAGGAGTGTTTCATGATTCGTTCTCCCAAGTTCACCAGCAGCCTGATGGCCGCGGTGCTGGCTGTGTGCGGCGTTGCTGCCAGCACCGGCGCGATCGCCAATGAAGCGGTCACCGTGCAACTCAAGTGGGTGCCGCAGGCTCAGTTTGCCGGCTACTACATGGCTGCTGCCAAGGGCTTCTACAAGGATGCCGGTCTGGACGTCACCATCAAGCCGGGCGGCCCGGACATTGCCCCAACCCAGGTGCTGGCCGGCAAGCAGGCTGACATCGTGGTTGACTGGATGCCCTCGGCCATGGCCTCGCGCGAAGCCGGTGTGCCGCTGGTCAACGTAGCCCAGATTTTTGACAAGTCGGGCCTGATGCTGACCTGCAAAAAGAAGAGCGGCGTAGCCTCTCCCAAGGACTTCAAGGGCAAGACCCTGGGCGTCTGGTACGGCGGCAACGAGTACCCCTTCCTCAACTGGATGAACAAGCTCGGCCTGAAGACCGACTCCGACATCAAGATCCTGAAGCAGGGCTTCAACGTCGACCCGCTGTTGCAGGACCAGGCCGCCTGCATCTCCACCATGATTTACAACGAGTACTGGCAGGTGGTGGACGCAGGTGTGAAGGAAAAAGACTTGATCACCTTCTTCTATGAAAAAGAAGGCGTGTCCACGCTGGAAGACGGCCTCTACGTGCTCGAACCCAACCTGAAAGACGCGGCCTTTGTGGCCCGCATGGGCAAATTCCTGAAGGCCACGCTCAAGGGCTGGGACGCTGCCGTGAAAGACCCAGAAGGTGCAGCCAAGGCCGTGGTGGCAGCCGACTCGTCGGGCAGCTCCAACCTGAAGGTGCAAAAGCGCCAGATGGAAAACGTCGCCAAGCTGATCAGCAATGCCGGTACCAAGAAGATTGGTTACCTGGAGCCCGCCGCCTTTGAGCGCACCATCAAGGTCTTGCTGACCGGTGGCAGCGACCCCGTGATCAAGAAGGATCCGGGCAAGGCGGCATACAGCCACGCAGTGTGGGAAGCAGCACAGAAGTAATTTCATTTCTAAATCAAACGTGCACTTTGTCAGCCAACCTTGCCGTGCGTCTCGCACTGTCAGCGGTTGGCTTTCGCGTTCACGCTTGATGTAGAAAAGGAAAAGTTGAACTCTTGCATGGCGCGATGAATCTGAAAACCCAAGCCATTCGCGGGTCTGCACGGGCACCCAGCCCGGAGGCCCAATCCAAGGGCCTTATTCGCCAGACGAATGAGGCCCTTATTTTGTTGGCCGCAGAAAAAGTATTTGCCCGCGCCGGTTTCGGCGGCGCCACGATGGCCGCCATCGCCGAGGGCAGCGGACTGCCCAAGGCCAATTTGCATTACTACTTTGGCAGCAAGGACGTGCTGTACCGCGCGGTTCTGGCACGCATCCTGAACGACTGGCTGGTGCCCACGCATGGCATCACCGAGGGCGCGGAGCCCCGCGCCGCATTGGAAGAATACATACGCGCGAAGATGGATTTGTCGGCGCAGCGGCCCGATGGATCCAAGGTCTTTGCCAACGAACTGCTGCACGGTGCGCCGGTGGTGAAGGAACTTTTGAGCACCGAGTTGCGCCAATTGGTGAAACAAAAAGCTGCCGTGGTGCAAGGCTGGATCGACGCCGGGCGCATGGCGCCGGTGGACGCGACCCACCTCTTCTTCACCATCTGGGCCGCGACCCAAACCTACGCCGACTTTGATGTGCAGGTCAGCGCGGTGCTAGGCCTCGATTCCATGGAGCCCAAAGATTTCGCACGTGCCACCGAGCATGTGGTGGCGCTGTTGTTGCGGGGCTGCGGGTTGTAGCGCTAGGCAGACGGCCATTTCAAGGTGTCCACCAGTGCAGACGCGAGCGTCAGTCCGTGCGCTGCATCCAGTGCAATGCCCATGGCGCCCAGGCTCTGCGCATTCACGTCGCTGCCAAGGAAGGCAGGACCTCCCAAAAGCACGGGCATGTTGGGGTTTCGCGAAGATCGCTTTACGCTGCCAATCAGATCGGTAAGGCCTGGGATTTGCTCCACCAGACCCACGGAAAGACCGATCAGGTCAAACCATTCGTTGGCAACGGCATTGAAAATTTCCCGTTCCGTGTTGGCAATCTCCACGATGACTTGCCAACCTTCCTTGCGGAAAAAATGCCCCACCATGGCCAGGCCAAGAATGTGCTGCGATCCAGGGACTGCCGCCAGCATCACGCGGCGGATTTTCCCCGCCATTTTGGGTCCGTCGTGGTAGTCATAACCCAGTTCATGGGTGATCTGTTGCATGTGCAACAAGCCCAAGGTGACCACTGTGAAGTCAGCTTTGTCTTCATCCCACCAGGTGCCCAGGCAGCGCGCTGCAGGAGCCATCAGCTTCAGGAAAATGTCGTCATTGCTGACCCCCTTTTCCTGGAGTTGCTTGACAAAGTGGGTGGCGCTTTGCGCCGACGGTTGTACGCAAAGTGTGGCGAAAGCCTCGATTTCTGCGTTGTCTGATTCAAAGGCGGTTTGGTACTCTTGGGCGTTGGACGCTACCGAAGTGTTGGCCTGGAGCAGTCGCGGGATGATCTGGGATTCAATGACGACGCGCAGAGAACCTTTGCATTCCTCATAGGCAACATCACCCTCCTGACCACAATTGTCTTGTTTGTGCTTGGAGCTTCCCGAGCCGAACATGGACATGTAGGTCCGTTGCCAATCGTGCAAATGGGTATACAACGGCAGGCCGCGGCCCGGCGAGCCAATCAAAGCGAGGTCCATTTTTTGCTCCTACACACGCCCTTGGGATGGCTATCCTCACGTCACCTTTGGGGCATGCTATTTTTATTGAATGTCACCGTCATGTGCATCATCAAAAAACTGCGGATGATTCACCAGTTGAAAACTATAAGGGCAATGTAATGTCCGCATTCCCCGAAGGTTAAAGCCCGCTAACCAGATTGCGAAAACACCGGCGGGCCTCGGCGGCAGCTGAATGCTCAGTAAGAGCCCATGAAGTCGCGCTTGCCGATATCCAGTCCGTTATGGCGCAGAAGTGCGTAGGTGGTGGTGACGTGAAAGAAGAATTGGGGCAGGCCGTAGTTGGACAAATAGGCCTGGCCGCTGAGCCTCTTCTCTTTTGCCGTGCCCGGGCGCAACACCACCTCTTTCACTTCGCTGCCTTCAAATTGCTCGGCGGCCAGACCATCGATGAAGGCCAGGGTTTGGTCCAGCAAGGCGTCCAGATCGGCAAAGCTTTGTTCCTTGCCTTCAAATACAGGAACCTCCACACCCGCCAATCGCGCCGCAATACCGCGCGCAAAGTCGGCTGCAATCTGCACCTGTTTGATCAGCGGAAACATGTCGGGAAACAGCCGCGCACGCAGCAGCGCTTCTGGCTCGATCGATTTGGCCGCCACGTGGGCGTCGGCGCGCGCCAGGATGGACTTCAGGGCGGTAAGCATTTGCTTCAGAACGGGAACGGAATGGGTATACATAGGGCTGGTCATGGGGGTCTCCGGTGGGTGTGACGGGGGATCCGCCGTAGGCGGCATAGTACATGGCTTAGACATTTCAGGCTCTCAAGCATGGAGCGGAGACCTGCCCTTGAAGTCGGCGGGTGAAGCAAGCCGCACGGACATCAGGTTAGCGGCAGCGGCCCGGTCGATGTTTGGTAACTCAGTCGTTGTTGCGCGGGCTGGGGCTGGGCAGGGGCATTACGCCGGGTGCAATTGCAGCACCGGGCGCACATGCCACCAGCTTATTTTTCACCATAGAAAGTGGTAATCTCGGCAGCAGACCGTGTAGCTCGAATTTGGCGTATTGGCAGCGCTACCACCTCGCGGAGTTGAGCTGCAAAGGCAAAGGCGTGAATGCCCGAACATAAAACCATGAAAATCGTTGGCCCCACCGATTCCCACGCTGATGGAGCTCACCATCCTGATCTGCTTCATTCGCTGTTTGGGGGCATGACAAAGGGTGTGGCCTATTGCCATTTGGCATGCGAAGCGGATGCACCGTTGCACTTCACAGCGCTGTATACCAACGCAGCATTCGAAAAGCTATGCAACCAGACTGAAGCCGTCGGCCCAAGTATCAGTGCGCTGTTGGGTCAATCGCCCAGCATTGATGATGAACTGATACAAACCCTGCACCGGGTGGTGAACAACGGTGAAACAGCGTCGATTGAGCGGCATATTCCTGCTTTGGGCAAGCGGTTGTTAATAG